>JAZRNI010000029.1:0-3617 GCA_045648105.1 Eubacteriales bacterium
GTTGCCGTTCTTTGTCCAAATACCGTCTCTCCTTCCTCGATAAACTTGAAGGGGACGGATTTATAGGTTTTAGTGTTCAACAGATTGTTTCTCTTAATAAGCTCGTCCACCATCTCACGGCTGGTGTATACGTAGCGCGCATTTTCAATATAATAGCAGTCGCTGTGCTTTGATATATCAAGAGACGGTGCGGCGCTATCCCATCCGCTATACGTTACAAGGTCGTCATTTCCGTATGCTACAATGGCCTCGCCAAAAAAATTAGACATACCGCTAATAAATGAGCGGCTGGGGGCAAGCGAGCCTACCTTCCAAAGCAGCGCGTCATTTGTAGTGTATGTCAATAGCCTTGTTGAACCGTCCTCAATTGGAAATTCGATTGTAAGATCAGAATTAGATATTCCGTAAAGCGGCATTGATGAATTAAGCACGAAGCCTATTGGAGCCTTATTTACCTCTGATTCCTGTATCTCTAGACCAGTTATGGCGTTATAAAACTTTGGTATTTCTATTATCGGGGGAATCTCATTTGGAATATCGCCTGAGTCCGGATTCTGATTTTCGTCCTGAGTACCGTCGCCGTCTGAAGCTTCACCGTCGTTTTTATCATCCGTCGGACCGTCCGTATCCGTAGGTGAGTTTTCCGTATCCTCCGGCGGGCTCTCTTGTTCTTGCCACGCATTAACTGCAAAGCCTGCCGTTAAAAGCAAAATAATCGCTATGAGCAAAAACGTAATTATCCGTTGCCCGCCCGTTATTTTTTCGGGTTTCATTTTTTGTTACCTCCTTGTGTAATTTCAAAAAATTACACACGCTTGACAATATTATTTATTATAGCGGTCAAGCCAAACCGATGCAGTGTCAAGTGCATCTGCAAGACCCTTGGACATCGTCTGCTTCTCCGGAGTTTTCGAACCGTTAGGCATGAGCTGAACCATAACCATATCGGGAATTTGCTTTCCGTTTGAAGCGTTTTTAAATGTCATAATCATCATATAAATGTGATATTTGTCTGACAAATCACCGTAGTAAATATCAACATCCTGACGAACCAGCGGGCGTTCCTTGTATTCAAGGTATTCGCCGCTCGCGATTCCTTCTACCTCTAACATTTTTATACTCCTTTCATAATATTTGAAATCGACGGCGTTAATGTCCTATTCGCTTATTATGATATCAAATAGAATTTGATTAGTAAATAGCTTCGACAAAATAAGTGCTTGTTAATCTTTCGAGTTATTTTTCATAATAAACGGTGTTTTCGTAAGCTCTCTGTTTCCATTGGTAAGCTTTGGCATCGTGAGCTGAAAGACACTGTCGGCCCTATCGGAAAGCAATTTCTGCTCCGCAGCATCGCTTGAAAGCTGCTCCGTTCTTGAGGGCTTTGTTAAGATAGGAATAGTGCCGTATTTCTTTGCCTTTTTGAGTATTGCCTGTCCGACTGTATCTGTAGCAAGAAGCTGGGTGTACTGCGGTAATTTTCTTACAATGGAGGAGGTAACGCCAAAGAATGAATTTAATACCGCGCGCCTTATTCTTGCGCTTGTATATTTTTTCGTATCGGAAAGGGAAATCAGCTGTGATATGCTGTCGACCTCAAAGCTTGCGCTTCTCAGCCTGTTATATAAACCGCCGTCAGCATCGTGAATCGGTGCTTTCTGCGAATTTAATCTGAAGTATGATATTATTGCCGCGGATAGCCTTTCTATATCACAAGGAAATTCATCACGGTTCTCGAGCAATGTGTTTTTACAGTTTTGAGGCACAAAATTCAAAGCAGAATCAATATCCATGTGGATTTGATTCCTGATGGCACTTGCGCTTTGAAACTCACAATCGATGATTTTTTCTTGAACGTAGGCTGCGCCGAGCCGCTTGACTGTATGCGGCTTTATTTTCGAGTCCGACTCTGTAAGAGCCTTGATATATTCTGTTGCTAAAATATTGTTTGATGAGAAAAAGCTTTCTTCAAGCTTATCATCAAAAATCGAGTTGTAGGTATCTATAAGCGAGGTGACGGCGCCACTTCGCTTTGCCTCTCTTGATGTTTTTAACTGCTCTGTGAATTTTTCACTCAGCATATTGTTTGCAAGCGTATATAATTTGTCAAGGTCCGCGCACTCGCTGCCAAAGGATAGATAATCGACACAGGCGAGGGAATTAGCAATTTGCACACCGCTTCTTGCAAAAAACTCAGCGCTGGATGAGGAAAACGGAAACGGAAGCTCCAAAACGAGATTGACCCCTGAGCGAACCGCGCACTCAGCGCGCAAATACTTATCGGCAAAGGCTATCTCGCCGCGCTGGGTAAAATTACCGCTCATTATCGCGACTATTGCCGTATCCTCGCCTAAATCTTCCTTTATCCTTTTTATCTGATATTCGTGTCCGTTATGAAAAGGATTATATTCGCAAATAATAGCGACTGTTTTCATAAAAGACCTCCCGAAGCACAAAAAAGTATTGTAAATTTTGCAAAGATGTATTATAATAGTCGTGTCAGTTATGCGAAACTAAAAACGAAAGGAAAAATAAAATGAAGGTATTGGTAATAAACGCAGGCTCAAGCTCACTTAAGTATCAGCTCTTTGATACCGAAAACGAAAGGGTACTTGCAAAGGGCGTATGCGAAAGAATAGGCATTGACGGCTCAATTACACATAAAACAAGTGACGGAAGGTCACTTAAGAAGGAGTATCCGCTTAGCGACCATAGCGAGGCTATGAGACTGCTTGTAGACACTCTGCTTGATGAGGATGTCGGCTGCATATCGTCACCGAGCGAAATTGAGGCGATAGGACACAGAGTCGTTCACGGCGGACCTTATTTTTCCGAGTCAATGCTTCTATCCGAGGATACTATGGAAAAGCTTGAAAAATGCGTATCCTACGCGCCCTTACACACACCGGCGCATATTATGGGCATAAAGGGATGCCTTGCAACTATGCAAAACGTACCGCAGGTATTGGTTTTTGATACCGCCTTTCACCAGACAATGGAGCAAAAGGCTTATATGTACGGAATTTCGTACGATATGTACGAGGAATACGGAATCCGCAGATATGGCGCACACGGAACCTCGCATAGGTACGTCAGCGAGGAAATGATAAAAATCCTTGGCAAAGATGCAAACGGCAAAAAAATCGTCACCTGTCATATCGGCAACGGCTCGTCCATAAGCGCCGTAAAGGACGGAAAATGCGTTGATACCTCGATGGGCTTCACACCTCTTGACGGTATCATGATGGGAACGCGCTCAGGCGCAATAGACCCCGCTATAGTTCCTTTTATAATGGATAAAAAGGGATATAATACCAAGCAGATTGAAAATTATTTAAATAAGGAGTGCGGATTCGTCGGCATCGGCGGCGTGGGCTCGGATTCAAGAGATGTTGAAAAAGCAATGAACGAGGGTAACGAGCGCGCAAGGCTGACCTTCGATATGCTCTGTTATCAGATTAAAAAATATATCGGTTCTTATTCTGCCGCAATGGGCGGTCTTGACGCCGTTGTGTTTACCGCGGGAATAGGAGAGCATACGCCGTATATCAGAAAGAACGCGCTTTCGGGCCTTGAATTTTTAGGAATCGAGCTTGATGATGAGAGAAACAGCTTCG
>JAZRNI010000030.1:0-1953 GCA_045648105.1 Eubacteriales bacterium
TACACTTTCGGCAGGCCCCGAAATCACTCTGATCATTGAAAAGATAGAGGAATGTATAGATAAAGATATGTCCTTTGAGGATATTTGTGATTGCGTAACGGCATATATGAAAAACACGGGGCTTGTCTTTATGCTGAAATCGCTCAAAACGTTCGCCAATAACGGCAGAGTTTCCCCCATTGTTGCCAAGCTTGTTGGTATCGCAGGTATCTGCATCGTTGGAAAAGCAAGCGATGAAGGAACGCTCGAACCCATGCATAAGCCAAGAGGTGAAAGGCGCGCACTTGAAACACTTGTGGGTAGCTTGGAAGCAGAGGGGTTCAAGGCAGGAAAAATCAGTATTGGTCATTGTCAGAACGAATCTGCGGCTGAGCAGTTAAAGGAACTCATCCTTGCAAAATTCAAGAACGTACAGATTGAAATACATAAATTCAGAGGTCTATGTAGCTTTTATGCAGAAAAAGGCGGCGTGCTCGTAGGCTTTGAAAAGGCGTAACGGAGGAAATAAAATATGACAAGTCAAGAAATACAAACATTGCTTGAAAAACAACGGACATATTACAGAAGCGGCGCAACCATTCCCGTGAAGTTCCGTATCGAACAGCTTAAAAAGCTTTATGCTACGGTCAAAAAATATCAGAACGAAATAAATGACGCGCTTACGTCGGATCTCGGAAAGAGTCACTATGAAGGCTTTATGTGCGAAAGCGGTCTTGTGCTGACTGAGATCTCCTATATGATCAAACACACAAAAAAATTTGCAAAAAGAAAGACCGTTGCAACACCTCTCGCACAGTTCCATTCTCATAGCTATAAGCAACCCGTCCCGTATGGAAATACCCTTATTATGAGTCCTTGGAACTATCCCTTTTTGCTCACACTCGATCCTTTGGCAGATGCAATCGCGGCAGGCAATACGGCAATCGTCAAGCCGAGCGCGTACTCACCTGCAACGAGCAGAATCGTGGAGAAGATCATTAAGGAATGCTTTGCTCCCGAATACGTGGCGGTTGTGACCGGCGGCAGAGCCGAAAACACAGCACTTCTCGATCAAAAATTCGATTTCGTATTCTTTACGGGAAGTCAGGCGGTCGGCAAAGAAGTGCTTCGCCATACCGCAGAGCATCTGACTCCTGCTGTTCTCGAACTTGGTGGCAAAAGCCCTTGTATCGTAGATTTGAGTGCAAATATCAAGCTTGCGGCGAAACGAATTGTTTGGGGCAAGTATCTCAACTGCGGTCAGACCTGTGTTGCTCCCGACTATATCCTCTGCGAGAGATCGGCCAAGGACGAATTTGTAAAAGCCGTTGTCTCAGAGATCAAAAAGCAGTACGGTGAGAATCCTCTTGAAAACAAGGACTACGGAAAGATCATCAACGAAAAGCATTTTGCCCGTCTTTGCGGATTGATCGATAAGAAAAAGGTTGTGATCGGCGGCAACACAAACCCCGACACTTGCCAAATTGCTCCTACTGTGATGGATAACGTAACCTATGACGATGCAGTTATGGGAGAGGAAATTTTCGGCCCCATTATGCCGATCCTTACCTTTGATGACTTTGATACCGTAGTTGACGAGCTTAAACAAAAGGATAAGCCCCTTGCACTTTACCTCTTCACAAGCAACAAGAAGCATATTAAGAGAGTAACGACCGAGCTTTCCTATGGCGGAGGTTGCATCAACGACGTGGTCATTCACCTTGCCACAAGTGAGATGGGCTTTGGCGGTGTTGGCGAAAGCGGTATGGGAGCGTACCACGGAAAAGACGGCTTTGATGCCTTCTCTCACTATAAATCCATCGTGGATAAAAAGACTTGGCTCGACCTACCTATGCGCTATCAGCCCTTCACAAGTAAGCTTTATGAAAAGCTCTTGCACATTTTCTTGAGGTGAGTTATGAAAAAAACGCAAAAACTGATGTTGGCAATCAACGGCCTTGTTATTGCCACGAT
>JAZRNI010000031.1:0-1987 GCA_045648105.1 Eubacteriales bacterium
AGGTGTCCGGGATTCGAATTCCCGCAGGAGCACCAAAAAGCACCCTCGAAAGAGGGTGCTTTCGTGCTTTTGTGAGGAATTCGGTCTCGCTGCCGTATGGCATGGGATTCGTAAAATTGCGCGTTAGGTCTCGCGGTGCGAGACAAAAGAGCACGGAAAGAGGAAAAAAGTAAAAAGCGCAAAATTCCCGCAGGAGCACCAAAAAGCACCCTCAAAAGAGGGTGCTTTCGTGCTTTTGTGAGGAATTCGGTCTCGCTGCCGCAAGGCGCGGGATTCTTTTTGTATAAAATTACCAAAAAATTACCAATAATTCCGTATATGATGGCAATAAGGACAAAAATAGAAATTTTTTAACAAAAATGACAAAATCACTTGAAAACACTTTCAAAATATACTATAATATAAGCATATAATTGCAAAATATGAAAGTTTTTGCGTCAAAAACTGTCAAAACAGGGTGGAATGGTAAAAAATGAAGCATTATATTGAATGTGACATGGAATATAGCAAAAAGCTATACAGCGAGCTTATGCTCGAATATAACGGATATAAGGAGAGTGCTTTGTCACTTGATTTATCAAGAGGAAAGCCCAATTCCGAGCATTTGGATATGAGCCAGGGAATACTCTCAGTACCGATGTCGAAGGAGGACTGCATAGCTGAAAACGGCTTTGATTGCCGTAACTACGGACTCCTTGACGGAGTTCCCGAGGTTAAGCGCTTTTTTGCGGAGCTCTTCAACATAGATGATGGAAAAATATTAATAGGCGGTAACTCTTCGCTCCAGCTTATGTATTCAACGCTCGTAAAAGCTGTGCTTTTTGGACTTGCCTCGTCGAAAAAGCCGTGGTGCCGAGAGGACGGCTTGAAATGGATATGCGTTTGCCCGGGCTACGACAGACATTTCAGAATCACGGAGCAGCTTGGTTTTGAGCTTTTGACAGTCCAAATGACGGAGGATGGCCCCGATATGGATGAGGTCGAGCGCCTTGTCCAGGATGAAAAGGTAAAGGGAATATGGTGCATACCGAAATATTCCAACCCATCGGGCAATACCTATTCGGACGCGACCGTAGAGCGCCTTGCAAAAATGAAATGCGCCGCAGACGATTTTATGATTATGTGGGATAACGCATACGGTATTCACGATCTTGACGAAAACGGTGATGAGCTCGCAGACATCTTTACACTTGCGGAAAAATACGGAAATGAGAATCGGGTATTTTATTATACCTCAACCTCAAAGGTGACTTTCCCGGGTGCGGGAATTGCTATGATGGCGTGCAGTAATGATAATATCAAATGGATGAAGAAATACCTTGGCACGGAGACTATCGGCTACGATAAGCTGAATCAGCTGCGCCATTTAAAATATTTCAAGAACGTTGAAGATATCCGCGAGCATATGAAAAAGCTTGGCGAGAACGTAGGACGCAAGTTCAAAATTGCGCTCTCTGCGCTTGAAAGCATAAAGGGACTCGGTATCGCAGAGTGGACTGAGCCAAAGGGCGGATATTTTATCACTCTTAAAGTTCTTAATGGAACGGCTAAGCGCATTTTTGATTTAATGAAGAATGCAGGCGTTACACTTACCGATATTGGAGCAACGCATCCGTACGGCATAGACCCTGATGACGCAACGATAAGACTTGCGCCCACCTATCCGATAGACGAGGACTTGAAGGTTGCAATGGATATTCTCGTTCTCTCTATTAAAATAGCAGCACTTGAGAAAAAAATAAATCAATAAAATAAAAAGTGACCGAGCGGCTACCTGCGATAAAGCAGGTCGGCCGCTCGGTCACTTTTTTATATTTCGTAGACAGCGTTAGGCTTGATTTCTACCGCGACGCCGTTTATTTTTAAGTAAACGGATAGCTTGGATTGATTGTGAATTGCCGTGTCGGAAATCTTTATCTTTCCGATTGCCTCGTAATAGTCGAAAATTTCCTTTACGCTCGCGTACCAGAACTCATCGGGTCTGTTA
>JAZRNI010000032.1:0-4894 GCA_045648105.1 Eubacteriales bacterium
CTGCAGATGCCTGCAAGCCGTCACCTGCCGCAAATGAAAGCATTACGATATTCATTCCTACCTGATGTACGGAAATGGAGTTGAGCGAGGACGCCATTATAACCGTCGCGCTAAAGCCAATCCTCAAGAGAATCTGCTCAATAAAAACACCGTAGCCGAATTTAACGACTATACCGAAGGCAGACAGGCGCGGACGTATTTTGTTTTTTATTATGTAGCCGAGATTTAAAAATCTTTCTTTGGGAATAAGCGATATAATGCTTACCGCCGAGCTTACCACGGTACCGAGAACCGTAGCAATAGCCGCGCCCTTTATTCCAAGCTCGGGAAAGCCGAATTCGCCGCCGATTAGAAGGTAGTTGAATATCACGTTGACAACGTTCGATATTATGTTGGTATACATAGTAATCTTAGTATTACCCGCGCCGCGCAGAGCCGAGTTTATTACTATCTGTATGCAGTTGAACGTCATACCGCCTACGACGATTTTAAGGTACTCTACGGCGCCGTCGTGGTTAGTTTCATTGGACTGAAAGGCTTTTATTATAAAATCAGCGCCTAAAACGAACAGAACGCTTATAACGGCAGATGCGATTACGGTAAATGCAAGAGAGGTTATGAGAATTTCGTTTGCCTTGTCGCGCCGTCCCTCGCCAAAGCGTCGGGCTACCGCGGCACTCGTAGCAACACCGACCGCAAAAAACATCGCAAGCGCAATCATTTTAGGTTGAGTGGTAAGACCGATTGAGCCTACCGCAGCTTCACCCAGAGAGCTAACCATAAGGGTATCAATAAGAGAGACAAGCGCGATAAAAAAAGACTCTACCATTGCAGGCCAGGCAATTTTCAGCGTATCTTTGAATATTCCCTTGTCTATTCTCAGCCTTTTTGCATCAGTGTTCATTTCGTACCTCATCTTTTAAAAGCTTTGACAAAAAGTATTATAGCACCTTGCAATTTACAATTCAATAGCAAAATAAAATAATTTTCACATTTTTTCGCGCGGGGCCCGCCTTATCATACACTTGACAAGGAGTTGAAAAGATTATATAATGTATTGGAGCAAAATTCAGTCTTGTCTAAAAAATACGAAAAATCAGGAGACTAAAGTATGATACTCTCTGAATCGTCGCAAATGTATCTTGAAACGATACTCATTCTTTCGGAAAGCAGACCTCAGGTGCGCTCTATTGACGTTGTTGAATATATGGGGTTTTCGAAGCCCAGCGTAAGCCGCGCGGTAAAAAATCTGCGTGACGGCGGATATATTTGTGTCGACAAGGACGGTTATATAACGCTAAGTGCGCTTGGACGCGATGAGGCTCATAAAATGTATGAAAGGCATCACGTTTTAACAAAGCTTCTTATCTCCTTCGGTATTGATGAAACAGAGGCGGCGCGCGATGCGTGCAAAATCGAGCACGTTATTTCGGACAGCTCGTTTGAAAAAATCAAAAATTTTGTAAAAAAGCTCTGACTTTTAACAAAAAATTGACACGGGTGGCCACTTCAATCCCTTTGCAAGCTTAAATTCAAGGAGTTTTATGAAGAAAATCAATATATTTTGCGTGCTGATTTTAACGCTGTGCCTTACCCTTTGCGCGTGCGGCGCCGACGACTGTACCGTAACCGGCCTGCACGCAGACGAGGATAACGATTACGGGTGCGACAGGTGTGGGGCGGGCGTCGGCGTGCTGATAGATTTTTACACCGTTAACGATTTGCACGGCAAGCTTGACGACACGGGCTCAAATATCGGTGTTGACGAGCTTACAACCTACCTTGAGAATACAGACCTTTACGATGAGCATACCGTTTTTCTTTCAAGCGGCGATATGTGGCAGGGCAGCTCGGAATCCAACCTTACCGAGGGCTTGATTATAACGGATTGGATGAACGAGCTTGGCTTTGAGGCTATGACGCTCGGAAACCACGAATACGACTGGGGCGAAGAAGCTATACGGGAAAACCTTGCGCTTGCAGAGTTCCCCTTTATCGCCATCAACGTTTACAAAAGCTCTACGGACGAGCGCGTTGATTACACCGTCCCCTCCGTCATAGTTGAGCGCGGCGGAGTCAGCATAGGAATTATAGGGGCGCTTGGAGACTGCTACAGCTCGATTGCGTCCGATAAGACGGAAAACGTATACTTCAAGGTAGGCGACGAGCTTACCGAGCTTGTCAAAGCCGAATCCGTAAGACTGCGCGAAAACGGAGCTGACCTGATCGTCTATTCGCTGCACGACGGATACGGAAGCTCAAAAAGCGGAGACGTATATTCCTACGAGCTTTCGCAGTACTACGACGTTTCATTATCCGACGGGTACGTAGACCTCGTTTTTGAGGCGCACACCCATCAAAGCTACGTGCAAACGGACTCGTTCGGAGTTTACCATTTGCAGGGCGGGGGCGACAACAAGGGCATCAGCCACGCAGAGGTAAAAATCAATACGGCAAACGGCCGATTTACAGTAACTGATGCCGCTTTCGTATCAAGCAATCGCTATGCCTCGCTCAGCGACTCTCCCATCGTTGACAATCTTATGGACAAGTACGCACAGCAAATTGCTCTCGGCGACAGATATCTTGGCTTTAACGCATATTACCGCGACAGCGATTATCTGGCGGATTTGATGGCAAAACTTTACACGGATTGGGGGGTAAGCCAATACGGAGAGGATTTTGACATCGTTCTCGGCGGCGGATACATCAATCCGCGCAGTCCCTACAGGCTTGAGGGCGGACACGTAAAATACTCGCAGATTTATACCGTTTTTCCCTTCGACAATTCCCTGACGCTCTGCTCGGTAAAGGGCTCGGACCTTAAGCAAAATTTCATCAATACAACTAACGACTCATACCACGTTTCTTACACGGAATACGGCGAGAGCATAAAAAACAGTATTGACGATAACGGCATTTATTACATCATAGCAGACAGCTACACCGCAAGCTATAAAAAGAACCGCCTCAGCGTTATACATACCCATAACGGAGAGCTTTACGGGCGCGACCTTCTGGCAAGCTATATAGAAAATGGCGGTCTAGAGTAAAATTCCAAAAATGAGAGTCATTGCTTGAAGGAGCAGTGGCTCTTTTATATTTATGCACATAAAATTGGCGCAGCTTTTGTGCAAGGTTAACGAAATGAGAGAAATATTCGACAAAAAGTATATATAAATATTGTATTTTTAGTAACTTAGTGCTATAATGATATACAGGCGCATCCTGCGCGCTGAAAATTGTATAACGGGGAGGGAAAAATCATGCTTGAGGATATCCAAAGAGCTAATATGTGGAAGAGAATTTCCGCCTATCTTTTCGATACCATCATTATTTTTATTTTGATGGTGGGCGTAGCATATCTCACCTCGGTTATAACCCGTTACGACGATTACACGACCGCGTTTGAAGAGCGGGAAGCTATATATGAAGAAGAATTCGGAATCGATTTTGATATCACGAAGGAAATTTACGAGGGATTATCGGACGAAGAAAAGGCCAAGTATCCCGAGGATTATCCGGACAAGCTTGACGCAGCCCAAAAGAAGCTGGGAAGCGACAGCAAGGCGGCGTATTATTACGCGATGATAATGAGCCTCATCGTCCTGATAATTTCAGTAAGCGTAATAGTATCCTTCGTCGTATATGAATTTGCGGTTCCTTTATTTTTGGGCAACGGGCAGACGCTCGGCAAGAAAATATTTGGCATTGCCGTCGTAAGAAGCGATTTAGTCAAGGTAAGCGGGCCGGTTATGTTTGCCAGAGCCGTTCTCGGCAAATGCACGGTTGAGCTTTTACTGCCGTTCGTTATGATATTCGCTATGGGAATTGTCGGTACGGTGTGCGCGGCGCTCATAAGTATAATGTCGCTGTGCCTTCTCATCTTCACGAAAAACAGAACGCCGATACACGAGGTAATTTCGCACACCTTAACGGTTGATATCACGAGTCAGCGCATTTTTGACAGCGTTGAGGACCTGGTGGCGTATAAGAACAGAATCCACAGAGAGAGCGTATCCGAATCGAGAGAGTAATTTTCAGTAAAAATAAAAAGCAAAACACGAAAGGACGATTTTATGAAAGTAGAGCTTCAAAATCTGACAAAAATCTTTCCGTCGCGCAACAAAAAATCAAACGAAGAGGTAGTTGCCGTAAGCGACTTCACGTTTGAAATTCCGGACGGAAAGCTCGTAGGTCTGCTGGGACCGTCGGGATGCGGCAAAAGTACCACTTTATATATGATTTCGGGACTTCAGAAGCCGACCTCGGGAAAAATTTTCTTCGGTGATGAGGACGTAACCGACCTTACTCCCGAAAACAGAGGAATAGGTCTGGTATTCCAGAACTATGCGCTTTACCCGCACTTAACGGTAAAGCAGAACATCCTCTTCCCTCTCCAGAACCTCAGGGGAGACGAGAAAATGACCAAGGAGGAGATGCTTGAAAGAGCCACGTGGGTTGCAAGGCTCGTGCAGATTGACGGACTTATGGACAGAAAGCCGAGCGAGCTTTCGGGCGGTCAGCAGCAGCGTGTTGCAATCGCGCGTGCGCTTGCGAAGATGCCCAGAGTGTTGCTCCTTGACGAGCCGCTTTCGAACCTCGACGCGCGTCTTCGACTTCAGACTCGCGAGGAAATCAGAAGAATCCAGAAGGATACGGGTATTACCACTATATTCGTAACGCACGACCAGGAAGAGGCTATGTCCATTTCCGACCTTATAGTGGTTATGAAGCTCGGCGTGCTTCAGCAGATAGGAAAGCCGCAGGATATTTACGACAACCCCACAAATCTTTTCGTTGCCAAATTCCTCGGCACACCGCCGATTAACGTATTTGACGGTACGGTCAAGGCAGGAAAGCTTTACATTGGCGAGAGCGCAGTGCTCGACGT
>JAZRNI010000033.1:0-2405 GCA_045648105.1 Eubacteriales bacterium
TTGTCTTCCTAAGACCGCTTGGCCTCCGACTTTGAAATACCTCTAAAACGCGGAAACATTTCACGGAATTTTGATAGAAAACTGTCAACCAGCCTTCAAAAAATCCTCACTTAAAATCCCGAAAAAGTGAGAGTTTTCAAGGGATTGCAGAGAAAGAATAGTGACGAAACCGAGTTTCTTTCGAGTCAGCCCCGTTATGACCGCTTCGATACCTCTGCGTATGAAAAACATATAAAATTTTACGGAATTTTGACAGAAAAAATGTCAACCGCGCACGTTAAAAATGCATACTGACCTTGATAGTATAACACAAAGAATTTTATTTTTCAAGGCTTTTTTGGAAAAAAATCTTTTGAAATAATTAAAAGTTGACAAAACTCCTTACTTGTGGTAAAATTAAGGTTAAATTGCTCTTATCTGCAAAGGAGTTGATACAATGAGAAAAATATTCTCTATGAATATGACGGACAGCTCTGACACAAGGTTTGACGGAGATGATCTTGCCGTATCACACGTGTCGTATGAGCTGATACGCAAAAACGAAGAAAATCTCAGTCGGATGCAGTCACTCGCCGGTTCAAGCAAGCTGCCGAAATTTTATGCTGTCTTGGAGTCGTTTTCGTTTATACTCGGTGTAATTTTCCTTGCCGCAATTATAAAAGCGCTCTCCTCCGGCGGAGCTTTAAGTGAAAACTTTAAGCTCGGCTTTCAGAACGCGCCCTATGCGTTTATAATTTGCCCGCTTGCGTTCGCAGCTTTTGCATTTTTGATTATTTACAGAAAAAAGCTCACGAAAAACGAAATAGACGAAGAAGCAATACAGCAGTTCGAAAGAGAGCAAGCTGAAATTGCGTTGCAAATAAAATCAGAGCTTGGCGTGCCTGAGGATGCCCAAACGGTAGACGTTCTCTGCTTTGCCTATAAGTACAACAGATTTAACGAGCCCTCACCGTACAACTCCTACGCAACGCACGTACCGCTCGAAACCTTCCTGTATCACGATGAACGGAACGTTTATTTGGCAAATTACAGCGCGGTATTTGCTTTCCCAAAGGATAAATTCGTATGCGTTAAAAATAACGATGCAAAAATCAAGCTTATTTGCTGGAATAAGGAAGATGATATACACGACCCTAAGTATGCCGAGTACGGCATGTGTTACGATAATTACGGTATAGTAATGGCAAACGGCTTTAACTCACTCGTCTTTAACCTTAACGGCGAGGACGTGGAGGTTGATATACCAAGCTACGAGCTTGCGCGCTTTAAATCCATGCTCAATTTTTAATAAAACGTCTTGCACTCTCATATTGTATAGTGAAAAATAAAAATCAAAAAGCTTTCCAAAATATAAATTTTGGCAAATTGGAGATTTAAGATATGAAGATGTTTAACGAAAGCGCAATAATGAGAAATTACGAAAACGCCAAGGAAACTTATGCGTTATACGGTGTTAACGTTGACGAGGTGTTGGAAAAATTTCACACAGTCCCCGTATCCGTTCCCTGCTGGCAGAGCGCCGAGGTCGATGGCGAGCTTAATGTAAGGAAAAATTATCCCAAAAGACCAAAAGACCCCGAAAAATTAAGGTCTGACCTTGAAAAATTTATGTCTTACGTTCCGGGAGCTCTTAAAATCAACCTGCACGCAAGCTACGGCGAGAATTACGAAAAGGACGTAGATTACGACGAATACGGCGTGCGCCATTTTGAAAACTGGATTAAATGGGCAAGGTCAAAGCACGTTGGACTCGATATCAGTGTCACAACCGCTTCCCATAAGCACGCAAGCGACGGACTTACCGTCTCGCACCCGAACGAGGATATACGCGCATTCTGGATACGCCATATGCAAGCGGCACGGGAAATATCGGAAAATATAGGCAAGCAGCTTGAAAGCCCCTGCGTTTGCAGCTACGTAGTGCAGGACAGCATGAAGGATATGCCCGATGACCCTACGAGATACAGAACGCTTATGAAGGACTCCCTTGACGAGGTTTTTAAGGCGAAAAAAATCTCCAAGTCACACGTGTACGATGCGCTTGAGCCAAAGCCCTCTGACGCCACATCTCGCGAATACACGCTGGCCTCAGACGATTTTTATCTTTCCTACCACGGCTACGCACGCGCAAACGGCATCGGCAATACAGTTATGAGCATTGATTTTAATCGCCTGCGCCGTGATGAGAGCGTCGCTGACAAAATATCGTCAGCCCTGCTTTTCTCAGATAAATTCATGGCGCATTTCACTTACGCGCCTCGCGCAAACGACGACCGCGCTACTGCAAACAACGGAAAAATCAACCGAATGATGAGAAAAATCGTGCGCTACGGCGCACTTGACAGCGCATTTATAGTCACGGATTATTTCGACGCATCCATAAACCGCGTCGCATCGTGGACGAT
>JAZRNI010000034.1:0-3937 GCA_045648105.1 Eubacteriales bacterium
ACGCGCACCCTACCTCCAGCGCAAAGATAAAGGACAGACAGGAGGTTTTGTCGCTATGCGGTGAATTTTTAAGAAAAATACACTCACAGAGCGGAGAGTATTTTGAGGTTTTCTTTATGAACCTTTTGACAAAATACTTAATAAAGCACGGAAAAACGGTGCTTGAAAGCTACGTGACGGGCGGCTCTGCCGACGGCGGTATTGACGGAATATGCGTAACCGTGGATTCGCTTGGCTTTAAGGAGACTATAATGGTGCAGACAAAGAACCGAAACATCCCGGCAAGTGAAACCGAGGTGCGCGGATTTTACGGCGCGGTATGTGCAAGACGCGGAACGAGGGGAATTTTCGCAACGAGCTCGGAGTTCCACCCTGTAGCGAGAGAATTTATCGACACTCTTGACGACTGCGTTGGCGTTGACGGCAAAAAGATTTTCGAAATGGCAATCGAGACGGAATACGGCATATGCAAGAGCGGCACGGAGCTTATAATCGACGAGGAAATTTTCAAAAAGAGGTAGAAAAATGGATTTTTCAAGGTACGGAGCTAAAAGGGCTGTGAGCTGCGAGAGCTGCGAATACTACGACTATGACGAATACACCGACTCTTACTCCTGCGCGCTAAGTCTTGACGAGGACGAGATGAGTCTGTTTTTGAGCGGACAGATGCGCGAGTGCAAGTACTATAAATTTTACGACGAGTACAAGAGCGTACAAAAACAGATATAGCGTTGTGCCATTAAGGACACAACGCAGCAAAGCCGACAAAAGCGTTTTCAGACTCAAATGACACAATATAAAAGCAGCATCCGTCATAAAACGGCAGATGCTGCTTTTATATTGGATTTTCACTAACGCCGAAAAAAGGAAAGCTTTAGTTTTTGGCGGTAAAAATTGCAGAACGTCTTTGATTTTTAGTTAAAAATCAGAGCTTGCTTGCAAATATTCCAAGAGTCCTATGAGCGCACAAGGCTAAGGAAGCTCGTTAAGGTCAAAAACCAAGTGCATATCGCCCTCTTTGCTGTTTTCAAGAAGGAGGGCGCCCGTTGCCGTTGTTTTGATGGCAATTATCTCCGTGTCGCCAAGATACTCAAGAGTTTCAAGACGTATAATCATCTCTTGAAGCTTTGAGCGCAGCGTTTTTGCATTTACGTTTGACGATTTTGGTAAAATCGCGCGAAGGAGCGCGCCCGACAGGTCAGACGTTGCGTTAAAATCGAGCTTGTTGCCGTTGAGCATTAAGCCTTCTCCGTTTTCAAGCGTAACAACCTCGTCCTCATTTGGAATACAATCGTAAATCTTTATCAAATCAAGCCGCAGCAGTCTACGCAGAAGATTTTTCCAAATATACACCGTTTGAGTTGTGCCGGTCTCGGTCTTTTCTATTTCGTAGGAAAACAAAGCACCGCTTTCAAGCAAGCCTGAAAGCTCATCGTCCATAAAGGAATCAAAGGATGCGTTTTCCGTTTTCCCGTTGCCGCAGCCCGCAAGCAAAAGCGAGACACAAATTAAAAGCAATAAAAAGCTTCTTTTCACAATAAATTTTCCCTTTCATTTTTTGGCGCGCTACATCGCGCTCATTATCATAAAGAAAGCTATAATCAAAGATATTACGGCAAGAACAGTAAAGAAAACAACACAGTTTTTGATAGTTCTAATCATATACAACTGCTTATACGCAATATATTCATCAAGTTCCGCCTGCGTTAAATCCGTTTCATAAATTGTATAAAATTCACCGTTTGGTTCTTCGCCGCCTTCATAAACATAAGGAAAAACACCCTCGGGAAGAGACCCGCCGTTTTTCAAAATGGCTTTATATTCTTTATTCTCCTCTTTTGAGCAGGGTATTCTTTGCAACAAATCAAACGCAAACTTATACGAGTGCAATTCGTCTCTGAGGTTAATACTCTTTTTTGCCACGATACACCGTCTCCTTTAAAAAATCTTCGTGCTGAAGAGTTGATGTCTTTCCATTTTTACCTTAACGCTCTGCTCTTATATGCACTGCAATCAGCCTGCCTTCGTCAAAATTCTCGCACAGTATGCAGTCCATAGGGATTTTCGTCTCGATTTCGGTGATATTGCCGTCTATGTTTTGGAGAACGGTAAATTTGTCATCGGAGCAATAAGCTATTGCTATTTGCACCGAGCCGTTTTGATTTCTGCCGTTATATGGGTCAAACCACCTCAGCGCATCTTTATCGAGCTCATCGAGCATTATACGCTTTTCCTCGAGCCAGTACGTGTCGTTAAAATTTGCGGTAAAAACGTATTGAACGGTAAGAAGCAGGCTTTTTACCTTGACTGCTTCTATTATGGGTCTTTCAATCATATTTTTTTCCATTCCCCTTTTCTTAGTGCGCGAAAAAATCCTTTACCGTCTCATAGATGGCGTCCGCCCATGCAGCGCATCCCTTTATGCCGGGGTGCAAATCACCCTCAGGGTGCATTTCTTCCTTTATGTTGTAGGGCTTTTCCTCGCTTTCGCAGATGCAAGGAACGCAATCAAAGAATAAATCCGCCTTATCCTTCAATTCTGTTCTTATAAATTTATTAACGTTTTGCCAGATTCCTATTTTTTCGCCAGTCTGGTTGAACGGTGGGACGGACTGTAAAATTACCGTTTTGCCAAGAGCCTTTAAATCACAGACTATCTTGGTCAAATCGAGCTTCAGCTGCTCCTCACAGCCAATCCACTCCACGTCGTTAACGCCAAAGCAGACAAAGATTATATCGTTTTGAATGGCTTTATAGAACCACGCGCCGTTTGATGCAAGGTCGTTGGCTCTGCCAAAGCCTATGCCGAGATTCCAATAAGCGTTCTGTTCTCCGAGCCTTTCAGAGAGAAGCGCGTTCCAGTGAAGGTACGAATTAACCTCCATTCCTACGCCCTGTGTAATAGAATCGCCGACGTAGGCTATGCGTTTTTCAACACTTCTGTCGCATCCTACCATACCGACAACGGGCATCAGCTTGGAGTAGCTCCACTCACCGTTCTGCATCGTAAAAATGGGCAAGGTGCTATCGTGGTGATAGGGTATCATTTCACCCGAGAAGGTCAGCTCAAGGCAAAGATATTCGTCCTTTTCATAGCTGAGCTTTACGGGGTCTGATGCAAAAAATTCACCAGCTGACACCTTTTTCTGCTTATTGCCGTCAAAGGTAATTTCAACGAAATCGCAAACCTTTATATCAGCGCTTGAATTTTCACCGTCGCCGACGGTCATTTCCGTCACGGGGCGTGTATCGGGTATGTAATGACATTTGCCGATTTTTGCGCTATGAATATTCCACGGGGAGCAAATGAGATTTTTATAGCTCTCCTTGCCGTCTGCAAGCGTGCCGTCCATAATATTTGAAAAAAGAAGCGAATAATTATATTCTCCGCCTACGGAAATCTTATAAAATATTCTTCCGGTGCAAATTTCACCCTCCGGCAGATTGAAAAAAGCGTGATTGCCGCTTCCTGCGTACGTATTTGAAACGTAATTTTTAAAGTATTGCATTTTCGTCTTTTCCTTTAGTAATTTTGTTATGAAGAGAGAACCTCCTCCCTGCTCTTAATTTTATCAAAAGGATATACAAAAGTCAATAGGACGGCTCAACATACAGTTAAACCGCCCTTTTTAATTATAGTAAGCCGTCAGAGACTGTCGATACTTCCGTTTATTTTGCTCGGCAAGCTCCAATTTGCCGTTATTATAAATCGGATTGTTTTTTTATTACCTTTTTGCACCAAGTGCGTTTATTGCATTTCGGGCACTTCAAGTACCGAGTCGTTCCTATATGCATCGCATTAAGCGCCTGCGTATAGGTAGGCACAATTTCGTAGCCGCAATTTTTGCACTTGTAAGCACCTACGCTTACTTCAAGCTTTAGCGCATAGAAGCAAGGGATCAGAAACACAATGCAAATGCCGAGAATCGTGACAAGC
>JAZRNI010000035.1:0-3027 GCA_045648105.1 Eubacteriales bacterium
ATATGCAGGAGGATAAGGAGTCGCTCTTTGATGCGACTGATACCGTAAAGGACTGTCTTGAAATCTTTATTCCAATGATAAGCACTATGAAGGTAAAGAGCGAGAATATGTACCTTGCGGCAGGGCGTGGCTTTATTAACGCGACTGACCTTGCGGATTATCTTACAAAGCGTGGACTTCCGTTCAGAACCGCATATAAAACGGTAGGCACGATAGTTAGTGACTGCATAAAGTCCGGCACAGTGCTTGAGGACTTACCGATTACGGAATACCAAAAATACTCCGAGCTATTTTCCGATGACCTCTACGGTGAAATTTCACTCAAGGCTTGCGTAGCCAAGAGGATATCCGACGGGGCAACGGGATACGACTCGGTTGAGATACAAATAAACAATTTTAAAAAATTTATAAGTGACACGAAAGGAAATTAAGAAAATGAAAAAGCTTACTAAAATTTTAGCAATCGTTCTTTGTGTAATTATGGCGCTTTGCGCGCTCACCTCTTGCGGTGCCAAAGGAAAAACACTCGATGAGGTAAAGACCGCAGGCAAGCTCGTAGTAGCAACGTCACCCGACTTTCCTCCGTTTGAGAGCCTTGAGGGCGGCGAGGTAGTTGGTATCGAGGTTGACATTCTTGAAATCGTTTGTGAAGAGCTCGGAGTTGAGCTTGAAATCGTCGAGATGGATTTTGAAACAGTTCTTCTCAGTGTTCAGACAGCAAAATACGACTGCGGTATGTCCGGTATCACCGCAAACGATGAACGTAAAGAAAATATGCTCTTCACAACTCCTTATTACAATGCGGCACAGGTTATCGTCGTTAAAGAAGGCAGTGATATAAGCGGCAAGGCGGACCTTGAGGGTAAGAAGGTGTCCGTTCAAACCGGTACTACCGCAGAGGAAAGCTGTGGCGAGGCAGGCTGTGTGGTATCTGCATTCAACGCTAACGCAGACGCAAAGGCTGCTCTTACGACCAATAAGGTAGATGCTTGGGTAGTAGACAATCTTACCGCAATGCAGATGGTAGAGGAAAACGACGGACTCGTTATCCTTGAAGAAAAGCTGACTGACGAGCCCTACGCATTCGCATTCGCATTTGGTTCTGAGGACCTTGTTGCGGCAATCGACGAAATTCTCGTAGAGCTTATCGAGGACGGCACTATTGCCGATATCTTTGCAAATTACAACGAGACGTACTTTGCTCCGTAATAAAAATTTTTAAGAAACCGTAGCGGCTCCGCACAGCTTTTGCGGAGCTGCTTTTGAGGTTTTACGTACTAAATAATCGGAAGAGGAAACATATCTGATGAGTTGGTTTGACAAGCTTTACAATACCTTCATTGAGGACGAGCGCTATATGTGGCTTGTCGAGGGTCTTATAAACACAGTTATTATCACGCTTGGCGCGCTGTTGATAGGCGTTATCATCGGTACGCTTATAGCGATTACCAAGTATTTTTGCGACGGCAATAAGAAGCTTCGTATATTCAGCAAAATATGCGATATTTATACTACCGTAATACGCGGAATTCCGGTAACCGTATTGCTGCTCGTATTTTTTTATATAATTTTCGTTTCCGCAAGCAATGGTGTTCCCGTGGCAATAGTGGCGTTTGGAATTAACTCCGGCGCGTATATGGCGGAGCTTATCAGAAGCGGTATAAACGCCGTTGATAAGGGGCAGATGGAGGCGGCACGCAGCCTTGGACTCTCCAAAAGACAGGCTATGGTAAAAATTATCTTTCCGCAGGCAATCAAGAACATTCTCCCCGCTATCGGTAACGAATGTATTGCGCTCCTCAAGGAAACGAGCGTTGCGGGATACGTTGCCGTAGTTGATATAACGAAGGCTGCGACAAATATAAGAAATAAGACCTTCGATGCTGTTAACCCCATAATACTTCTTGCGCTCGTATATCTTGTCATAGTAATATTTATGACGAAGATGCTCAGCGTGCTTGAAAGGAGACTCGGTAAGAGCGATGGAAAATAATGAGGTAATAATAAGTACCAGAAATCTCAAGAAAAGCTTTGGCAATCTTGAGGTTTTAAAGGGCATTGATATAGACATTTACAAGGGCGACGTGGTTTGCGTTATCGGCGCGTCAGGCTCGGGAAAATCTACGTTCTTGCGTTGCCTTAACCGCCTTGAGGAGCCTACGGGCGGCAGTATAGTTTTCGAGGGAACGGAGCTTACAGGAGATAAGGCTAACCTTAATCTGCACCGTCAGAGACTGGGAATGGTGTTCCAGCAGTTCAATCTTTTTCCGCATCTTACCGTTATGCAAAATCTTACGCTCGCGCCCACTATGCTAAAGGGTATTTCCAAGGAGGACGCGGAGAAGAAGGCTGCGGCTCTTCTTACAAGAGTTGGTCTTGCCGACCGCGCGAGTGCGTATCCAAATCAGCTGTCGGGCGGACAAAAGCAGCGTGTTGCTATCGTAAGAGCGCTTTGTATGGAGCCTGCGGTAATGCTCTTTGACGAGCCTACGAGCGCACTCGACCCCGAAATGGTCGGCGAGGTTCTTGACGTTATGAAGGAGCTCGCACGCGACGGTATGACGATGGTTGTCGTAACGCACGAGATGGGATTTGCGCGTGAAGTGGCAGACCGTGTCATTTTCCTTGACGACGGACTTGTAGCCGAGGAGGGCTCGCCTAAAGAAATATTCGAGAGCCCAAAGACCGAGCGCTTACAGACCTTCCTTTCGAAGGTGCTTTAATAAAGGAGAGTAAAAAATGAATTTAAAGGGTAAGCATTTTTTAAAGCTACTTGACTTTACGAGCGAGGAAATCGCAGGACTCATCGAGCTTGCGGAGGATTTGAAGAAAAAGAAAAAGGCGGGAATTCCTCACAGACTTTGCGAGGGTAAGAGCATAGCACTTATATTTGAGAAGAACAGTACCCGTACCCGTTGCGCCTTTGAGGTTGCGGCGGCTGACCTCGGTATGCATTCCACCTATCTTGACCCAAGCGGCTCGCAGATAGGAAAAAAGGAAAGCATTGCGGATACCGCACGTGTCCTT
>JAZRNI010000036.1:0-4214 GCA_045648105.1 Eubacteriales bacterium
GCCTCAAAGTCGTTAGTTACGCCGTCGCCCTTGATGTCCGGCCAATCCTTGTAGTAAACTACGCTTACGTCCTGCTCAAGCACCGTCGCGTTGTCGGGGAATACGTACTCGCCCTGCGTAATACTAATCTTGGAAATAACAGGCGAGAGCGTTTTAGCAAGCGCGTTGCCGTAAGCGCACAGTATCTCGAGCTTTCCGCCCTCAGTCTTGATAAGGAAGCCCTTTTCACCCGCAGGGCCGTCCTCGCCCTTTTCTACGCGCTTAATTACTATCGACTTTTCCGTAGCTTCCTCAAGAGATACGATTTCAAGCCAATATCCGGCTTTTTCGTAGAAGGTAGTCTGGATGCTTTTCGCCACGTTAAAATACTCGGCATCCGACTTATCAACCGCGATAGTGTAGCCCTTAATAGGCGTATCGCCTACCTTGATAGCCGTCAGTCTGTATTCCTGTACCTCGAGCACCTCGTCAGTCTTTTCGAACGAAACGTTGGCAACGTCGTCAGCCTTTGCGTTTTTCTTAAGACCTATCACGTCCTCGGTAAAGTCTTCAAACGCGCTGATTATTCCGTCCGTGCTGCCCGCGGTAATGATAATCTTATTGTCAATTCTCGTTACAACGTAGCCCTGGATGCCTAAGTTGTGCTCGTCGTAATTGTATTTTGCGCCTCTTTCGGCAACGTCGCCGACGATAATCTCGCAGTCAACGGCGCTTGACTCCTTGCCGTCGTTTACGAAGGTAATTTCAACGCCAAGCTTCTCCATCGCGCTAACGAAATCCGTCATCGCCTTTCTGATTTTGCCGCCGCTGGTCTGGCTTGCGACAAGCTGGAACTTTGCCTCGCCGTTCTCAATCAGAACGAGAGGAGTATCAGTATCCTCGCCGCCGTTTTGGCCGTCGTCATTTTTGACCACTTCGCCGCAAACGTCGCATTTTTCGTCATCGTCAGCGTCCGTATGCTCCGTGCAAACGGTTTCCGTATCGCACGAAAAAAGGCTGAACGCCAGTATGAGCGAAAGCAAAAGTAAAAGTAGCTTTTTCATAATTTTTCCTCACATTTATTTTAAATTTTTATTTTATTTCATTGTTTGCTGTCACATCATTGTAGCACAGTTGCATTTAATAAATCAAGAACAAAATATTAATTTTGACCGCTTGCGAGAAAATTCGTCTATTTTCATAAAAAAAGACTGCCAACTTTGTTGACAGTCAATAAAAGCGCGTGCGGCTACGCACAACTAATGGGAAACGTTAAGATTCAGAAGCTTTCTTACCTGCTTTACACGCAAAATAAGCACCGCAACCAAAAGCACGATAATAAAATCGGGCAAGAGGAATCCGCCGTTATATGCAGCGGAGTAAATGTAGGTATTCCAGCCGTCGGACGTCCATTGGCGCCATATCGAAACACCCGTAGCGAAGTGGCATATGAAGCGCAAAATGACGGATAAGGTCATACCGAAATAAATTCCGTACTCACCGCTTTTTCTGAAAATTCCCGAAAAGCCGAGCAACGTAAAGGGAACGAGATAATCAAAAAATATAGCCGTTACAAGCACTCCGCCGCTCATAGCCCAGGAAATCGTAACGTTCATAAAGCCTTGGAAAAGCTGGGTAAGCGAGTAGAGAAAGGCCGTCGATACCCCTACCCGTGTGCCGTGCTTTACGGAAACGAGCATAATCGGGAGCATACTTGCAAGGGTGATTGAACCGCCTTGCGGCATTTCCCAAAGCCTGAGGTAGCTTAGGGCAAAGGCAAGCGCAAGCATAACTGCCGACTCGCAAAGAATCAGAATTTTTTTGTTTCTCATTAAGAAACCTCCTTAAAAATAATTTTGCCATACAGGAATAAACCCGTATGGCAGATTACTTCTAAGTAAAGCTTTGAAAAACAATCTTCCTACGACGGCATTATCCGTATCAGGTTAAAGGGTTCAACCGCTCGGTCGTCTCAGCCGTTTTTTGCAACAGCACCCCCGGTTTTATTCTGTCTGGCAAGGATATTTTAGCACGAAAAGCTCAAGCTGTCAATAGCTTTTTCGTTAAAATTTTTGCATCACGAGCAGCGCTCCGTCCTTAACGCCTACCGAAACGCTCTCGCAAGAAAATTCGTTCGAGATTCCAAGCGCAAATTCGCACGAAAGAGCCGCATCCGAAAGCTCGTATTTTGCCCCCTTCACACACACGCCAAGGGCGTCAGAGCCAAAGGCGAAAAGGGAAAATACACTCCCCGCCTTGCCGTAAAGAGTAACACTCTCGTCCTTGATAAGAGAAACGAGCATACCCTCGCTTACGATTTTCGCATTGTATCCACGGTTTTTTGCCCATAAAAGTAAACAATAGTTTGCAAAAGTGTGGTCTTGTCTGCCGCCGGTAGCGCCGTAAATACGGAATTCGGTATATCCGAGAGATGCTCCGTGCATAAGAGCAAGATGCATATCCGTCTCGTCCTTTTCCTTTTTGTGGCGTATGATTTTCACGTCGCCAAGTGTGGATTTTACCGAGTCAAGGTCACCGATAAGACAGTCGCATCTTATGCCGTGAAAGCGCAGGACGTCGTAACCGCCGTCGGCTGCTATAACCAGCTCGTCATCCTTCGGTATAAAGGGATAGGCAAAATCTCCCGCCCCAACAATATAGCAAATTTTCATTTGTTTTTCCCTTCAAAAACAAGGTCAAGCGCCTTCATAATTCCAAGCTTGCCGTAGTCGTAGGAGAGTCCGCCCTGCATATACGCGGTGTAAGGCGGGATAAGAGGACCGTCGCAGGAAAGCTCGTTGGTAGCTCCGCCGACGAAGGTTCCCGCCGCCATAATCTCGGGGTGCGAGTAGCCCGGCATATCCTCGGGTATGGGCGTCGCATACGCCTCAACGGGCGAGCCCTTTTGTATTCCCTGACAGAATCTTATGAGGTTTTCTGACGTGTCAAGGTCTATTGTCTGTACTATATCGGTGCGCTTTTCGTTATAGCGCGGTGAAATACCCGTAAAGCCCGCAAGCTCAAGCAGCCTTGCGGCAAAAACCATAGATTTGAGCGTTGCGGCAACCGTGGTCGGCGCCATAAACAGTCCCTTGTATAACGATGCGAGCTGATTGAAGTTCGCGCCGAGCGTTTTGCCGATACACGGCGCCGTAAATCTCTCCGCAATGTCCTCAATGATTGCCCTCTTGCCAACGCAGTAGCCGCCGCTTAAAGCAAAGCCCGCGCCAAGATTTTTCATCATCGAGCCGACGAATACGTCAGCGCCCACCTCGGATGGCTCTCTGTCCTCGGTAAACTCTCCGTAGCAGTTGTCTACCATAACTATAGTATCGGGCGATGCTTCCTTAACAGCCTTGATAGCCTCGGCTATTTTATCAATAGTAAGGCTTTTTCTTTGCGAGTAGCCGCGGCTTCTCTGTATTGCCGCTACCTTAACGTCGCCCCGGGATACCCTTGCTCTTATAGCTTCAAGGTCAAATTCGTCCCCCAAAAGGTCAATTTCCCCGTACTTTATGCCGTTTTTGATAAGCGAATTACGGCTCTCTCCCGCAGTTCCTATTACGCTTTGCAAGGTGTCGTAGGGCTTGCCGCTTATATATAGCAGAGTTTCTCCGTGCTTTACGAGCGCGCCGAGCGTCACGGCAAGCGCGTGCGTTCCCGACATAAGCTGTACCCGCACCAGCGCATCCTCAGCGCCGAAAACCTTAGCGTATATCTCGTCAAGCTTCTCACGGCCGGGGTCAGAATATCCGTAGCCCGTTATCTCAAGAAAATCAGAGCTGCTCACACGGCACTGCTGAAATGCTCGCAGCACCTTCGCTGAGCACAGAAGGGCGTTCTCGTCAATTTTCTTGAATTCTTCCTCACAGTCGCGCTCCGCCGCCATCGCAAGTGCCGCAACCTTATCTGAAATGTCGTAACCGTAGTACATAAATTATAACTCCTCTAATACCTTCAAAAAGTCCGAAAGCCGCTCGATTTCATAGCTCGGTGTAATACCCGTGTCATTTTTCTTGCCGCTTCTGTTAAAATAACAGCTTAAAATTCCCGCATTGCTCGCGCCCTTTATATCACTTGTAAGACTGTCGCCGAGAAAAATGGTTTCTTCTCTTTTAAAGTCCTCGATTTTTGAAAAGGCAATATTGAAAAACTCCGGCGAGGGCTTATCGTAGCCAACTCTTTCGCTTATGAATATGTCGTCAAAATATTTTGCAAGACACGCATCCTTTATA
>JAZRNI010000037.1:0-1969 GCA_045648105.1 Eubacteriales bacterium
AGGAAAAGAAGCGCTGGTACTGCAAGGTTCCCGTGTTCTCATTCAAGAAAATCAACGGCGTTGACGCATATCTCTCGCCCGAAATGAAGTCTACCGGTGAGGCAATAGGCTATGACGACGACCTTTACAGAGCTTTTTATAAGGCGCTTCAGGCATCGGGTATGGCGGTGCAGAACTACGGCACCGTGCTCGTAACGATTGCCGACCGCGACAAGGAGGAGGCGTTGCCGTTAATCAGAAGATTTTACAACCTCGGCTTCAATATTGAAGCCACACAGGGTACAGCTAACTTCTTGAAGGAAAACGGCATAAGAACGAGAGCAAAGATGAAAATCAGCGAGGGCTCTGACGATATTGCAAATTCTATAAGATCGGGCCATATCGCATACGTAATCAATACCTCGGACCTCTCGTCAAGCGACGTGCAGAAGGACGGATATGAAATCCGTAATCTCGCCGTTGAAACGGGTACGACGATGTTTACCTCGCTTGATACGGTTAAGGTTTTACTTGACGTGCTTGAGGATATTACAATCACCATTTCCACAATCGACAGCTAGGCGGCAAAAACGATGATTGATACAGCTTTTAAGGTACTCAAAAATAAAAAAATTGCCAAGAACACCTACGAAATGAGCCTTTGCGGTAATACCGACGGTATTCAGGCGGGTCAGTTTGTAAATATCAAGCTGAACGGCTTTTATTTGCGCCGCCCTATATCCGTGTGCGATATTAACGGGAACGAGCTTACTCTTATTTACAAGACGGTAGGTGAGGGCACATCTCTTATGAGCAAAATGACAGGCGGCGAGGAGCTTATCACTCTCACGGGACTTGGCAACGGATATAACGTTGAAAAATCGGGCGCGCGCCCCCTGCTTATCGGCGGAGGCGCAGGCGTACCGCCTATGTATTATCTTGCAAGACAGCTCGCGACTCGAGGCTGTGAGATTGGAGTAATACTCGGATTTGGCTCGGCGGATGAAATTTTCTATAAGGAAAAATTCGAGCAGCTCGGATGCAGAGTGCTCGTCACCACCGTTGACGGCTCCTACGGCATACGCGGCTTTGTTACCGCCGCTATGGATAGCTTTGATTACACGTATTTTTACACCTGCGGTCCGGAGCCGATGCTCAAGGCGGTTTACGATAAGTCCAAAACACAAGGCGAATTTAGCTTTGAGGAGAGAATGGGATGCGGCTTTGGCGCCTGCATGGGCTGCTCGTGCGAGACGAAGTATGGATATAAGCGCATTTGCCGCGACGGTCCCGTTCTTCTGAAGGAGGAAATCGTATGGTAGATTTAAGAACAGAGCTCTGCGGTGTCACTCTTGATAACCCTATTATCCCTGCCAGCGGTACGTTTGGCTTTGGATATGAGTTTGCAGAGCTTTACGATATAAATATTCTCGGCTCGCTTTCATTTAAGGGAACGACGCTTGAGAAAAGATTTGGCAACCCAACGCCGCGAATTGCCGAAACGCCCTCAGGTATGCTTAATGCCGTCGGACTTCAGAATCCGGGAGTAGATAAGGTAATTGAGCAGGAGCTTCCCAAGCTTCGCCGCGTTTTCAATAAGCCGGTGATGGCAAACGTAAGCGGTTTTTCAGAATACGAATACGTAGAAACCGTAAGACGGCTTGATAACGAGTCGGATATCGCTTGGTTTGAGGTAAACATCTCCTGCCCCAACGTGCACGGCGGCGGTATGAGCTTTGGCACGAGCGCCGACAGCGCTGAGAAAATCACCTCAGCAGTCCGCAGAGTAACGAAAAAGCCGATAATTATCAAGCTTTCACCGAACGTGTCTGATATTACGGAGATAGCTCGCGCGTGTGAGAGCGGCGGCGCTGACGGAGTCAGCCTTATTAACACGCTTCTCGGTATGCGTATAGACCTTAAAAAGAGAAAGCCGCTTTTGGCAAATACGACGGGAGGTCTTTCCGGTCCTGCGGTAAAGCCTGTGGCA
>JAZRNI010000038.1:0-1762 GCA_045648105.1 Eubacteriales bacterium
CGGAGTGCTCCTTGCTACATCATCGGTAATGCTCTTCTTACAGCTTTTGCTCTGCGTGTTGTTTTACAAGAAAAGGTAATCTTTTTCTCATAATTTTGTGTCCGAAGGACACAAAATTATGATTTAAGCCAAGGAAGATGAGGAGCGCAGTTTCTGTCTTATATGACAGAAACCTGCTTGCGACGAAGAAACCTTCGGCGTTTGAGATGGTGTCTTACGACCGCGATGATCAAAACAATATTTAAGCAAATATGATCGAACCTTTTTGGACGAAAAAATCATATAAAGGAACTTTACCAAAGTGAGAAAATTCACCGTAAACGAGAACGACGGCGGTCAGCGCCTTGATAAATTCATTACCAAGACCACCAAGGGTCTGCCCATGTCGCTCATGTATAAATTCATAAGAAAAAAGAATATCAAGGTCAACGGTCGCCGTGCCGAAGAAAAGCAGAAGCTTGAGGCTGGAGATGTAATCGAGATGTACATCCCCGACGAGTTCTTCGAGGAAAGTGTCGACAGTGCGGAGTACAAAAAAGCCGATATTCCCCTTAATATCGTCTATGAGGACGAGAATATTCTTCTCGTTGACAAAAAGCCGGGTATCCTCGTTCACGTCGGTGACGAGGGTGATCCGCGCCTGACTGCGGATTCTGAGAGAACGACACTTATTTTTGCCATCAAGGCGTATCTTGTGTCGAAGGGAGAATATTCTCCCGAAAACGAGAACTCCTTTGCACCTGCGCTCTGTAACCGTATCGACCGTAATACGGGCGGTATCGTCATTGCCGCAAAGAATGCCGCAACACTCCGCGCAGTAAACGAGGCGATACGAGTCCGCGAGCTCGACAAGTATTACCTCTGCGCCGTACACGGCATTCCCGAGAAGCGCGAGGCGACCATGCGGGACTTCCTTTTCAAGGATCACCGCACGAACAAGGTCACCGTGACGAAAAATCACGTCAGGGGCTCAAAGGAGATCGTGACCGCTTACAAGGTCCTTCAGAAGAACAAGGCGAAATCGCTTGCCCTTCTTGAGGTGTCGCTCTTGACGGGACGTACCCATCAGATAAGGGCACATATGGCGTTCGCGGGACATCCGCTGGTCGGAGACGGAAAGTACGGTATCAACGCCGCGGACCGCAAGCTCGGCTACAAGTATCAGGCGCTCTATTCTCACAAGCTCGTTTTCCGTTCGGATGCACCCGAGCTTGCGTACCTGAAGGGACGTGAATTTACCGCTGACAGAAGCGGCATATTCTTCCTTGAGCTGTTTAAATAAGAAAATAAGTTTCGTATAAAATGACTGCTTGGGTGGTTTCTCAAAAGGATGTTTACAAAATTGACAGAATGACTTTTTTATACCGTTTTTGTGTTATAACGGGTACAAAATTTTGGAGGAGTAAATATGTCGCTTGATTATAACGAAAAGAATATTACTCTTGCCAAAATTCTTCGAAAAAATGCAACACCGCAGGAAAATCATTTGTGGTACGATTTCTTATCAAAATATGAAATCAGATTTCAACGCCAAAAGGCAATAGATAATTTCATTGCAGATTTTTATTGCCACAGAGCAAAATTGATTATTGAACTCGACGGTTCACAGCATTATACAGAAAAAGGCAGGCAAAAGGATGAATTTCGAACGGAAATTCTTGAGGGGTATGATTTGAAAGTTATACGATTTACAAATCGGCAAATCAACACAAACTTTCGTATGGTATGTGAGTATATAGATACCGTCGTGAAAGCCTCCCTC
>JAZRNI010000039.1:0-3153 GCA_045648105.1 Eubacteriales bacterium
AGTGAGATAAGAACCCTTGTTGATTCAATTGTATCTGCAAAGCTTGAGGAATATTTAGAGGAAAATCCCTCAGTCGGAAAGATAGTGCTTGAAAAAGCGATGGCGGCAAGCAGAGCAAGAGAGGCTGCAAGAAAGGCAAGAGAGCTTACAAGACGTAAGAACGTTCTTGAAATATCTACACTGCCGGGTAAGCTTGCCGACTGTAACGAAAAGGAAGCAAGACTCACCGAGATATATCTTGTAGAGGGAGACTCCGCAGGAGGCTCTGCAAAGGACGGAAGAGACAGCCGATTCCAGGCTATACTTCCCCTTCGCGGTAAGGTTCTCAACGTAGAAAAGGCAAGACTTGACAAGGTTTATTCAAATACGTCACTTATTCCTATTATACAGGCACTTGGCTGCGGTATAGGCGAGGACTTTGATATATCAAAGCTGAGATACGGAAAAATTATAATTATGGCGGATGCCGACGTCGACGGCTCACATATAAGAATACTGCTTCTGACGTTCTTTTTCCGTCATATGAGACAGTTGATAGAGGAAGGACACGTTTATCTTGCCCAGCCGCCTCTTTACAAGGTACATAAGGGAAAACAGCTTCGCTACGCCTTCTCAGACGCTGAGAGAGACAAGTATATTGAAGAGCTTGGAACTCAGGGTGTTGAGGCTGAGCGTTATAAGGGTCTTGGTGAAATGGATGCCGAGCAGCTTTGGGATACTACAATGGACCCTGAAAAGAGAACTCTTTTAAAGGTAAGCGTAGAGGATGCTATTAAGTGTGATGAGACGTTCAGCGTGCTTATGGGAGATATGGTAGAGCCCAGACGCGAATTTATATCTCAGAACGCAAAATTCGTACAAAACCTCGATATATAAGAAGTAGAAAGGCATTTTTGATATGGCAAAGACATATAAGAGCGAGGATATAGAATTTCCGCTTCAGAAAATAGAAATGAGGGATATGGAAAAAGAGGTCAAGACCTCGTTTATAGAGTATTCTATGAGCGTTATAACCACAAGAGCACTTCCCGACGTGCGTGACGGCATGAAGCCCGGTCAAAGAAGAATTCTTTATGCGATGTATGAGGATAATCTTACATATGACAAGCCGTTCAGAAAATCAGCGACAACTGTAGGTAACGTTCTCGGTAGATACCATCCCCACGGCGACAGCGCCGTATATCAGGCGATGGTAAGAATGGCGCAGAGCTTTTCATACAGATATCCGCTTGTTGAAGGACACGGTAACTTCGGTAACGTTGACGGAGACGGCGCCGCTGCATACCGTTATACTGAGGCAAGAATGAGCAAGGTTGCGGGCCTTATGATGAGCGATATCGAAAAGAGAGTCGTTCCTATGACGAGAAACTTTGATAATACCAGAGACGAGCCCACGGTTCTTCCCTCTCGCTTTCCGAATTTGCTCGTTAACGGCTCCGTAGGTATTGCTGTAGGTATGGCGACCAATATACCTCCTCATAACCTTTGTGAGGTGGTTGACGGAACGGTATACAGAATTGATAACCCCGAATGTTCGGTTGACGAGCTTATGGAATACATAAAGGGTCCCGACTTCCCCACCGCGGCTATAATTTACGGCTCAAAGGGCATACGTGACGCATATACTACGGGCAGAGGACGCGTATACGTCAGAGCAAGAGCGGAAATCGAAGAGGAAAACAAGAGAATAATATTCACCGAAATTCCCTATATGGTAAATAAGGCTCAGCTTATGGAAAGCATTGGCAACCTTTACCGAGAAAAGAAAATTGAAGGAATTACGGGTATACGCGACGAGTCCGGCAGAGCGGGTATGAGAATTGTAGTCGAGTACAGGCGCGACGCAAATTCCGAGTATATTTTAAATCAGCTTTACAAGTATACTCAGTTCCAGGAGACCTGCTCTATCAATATGCTCGTTATAGTTAACGGAGAGCCTAAAACGCTCTCGCTTCCTGCTATTCTTGACCACTATATCAATTTCCAGAAGAGCGTAATTGAAAAGCGTACGAAATACGACCTTGATAAGGCTGAAAAGGAAAAGCATATACTTGAGGGATACAGAATAGCAACGGACAACATCGACGAGGTAATCGAGATTATCAAAAAGAGCGAGTCTATTCCTGCGGCTAAGGAGAATCTTATTGAAAGATTCGGACTTTCAGAGGAGCAGGCTAAGGCTATAGTCGAGATGACTCTCGGTAAGCTTTCGGGACTTGAAAGACAGAAGGTTGAAGACAGAATAGAAAAGCTTACCGGCATAATAAACGAGCTGAGAGCTATACTTGAAAGCGATGAAAAAATCAAGGAAATACTCAAAAACGAGCTTCTTGAAACTAAAGCTAAGTTTGGCGACAAGAGAAGAAGTGAGCTTGTTGAGGCAACTGAGGAAATCGACCTTGAGGACCTTATTGAAAGGCATACGGCAGTAATTACCGTCAGCCACACGGGATATATAAAGAGACAGAAGGCAGACGTATATTCTGCGCAGAACAGAGGCGGCAAGGGCATTATCGGTATGACCACCAAGGAGGACGACTTCGTTCGTGACGTAATAGTAGCAAACAGCCACGCAAATCTCCTGTTCTTTACGAATATGGGCAGAGTTTACTGCAAGAAGACCTATCATATTCCCGAGGCGGGAAGAACAGCAAAGGGAACTAACCTTGTCAATATCATCAATCTTATGAATAACGAGAAGGTTACGTCTATTATTCCCATTTCCGAGTTCAAGGACGGCGAGTTCCTTACGATGGTAACGAAGAGAGGTATCATAAAGAGAACGCTTCTCTCTCAATTTGAGTACCAGAGAAAGGGCGGTAAGATTGCTATAAATCTTGACGAGGACGACGAGCTTATCTTCGTAAGACATACGACAGGTGAGGAAAGCCTTATCATCGCGACAAGAAACGGCAATGCCGTAAGATTTGACGAAAATAACGTGCGCGCGATGGGAAGAACCGCACACGGTGTTAAGGGTATAACTCTTGTAGGGGACGATTACGTTGTCGGCGTTGCGGTTGTAGACGAGACGAAAACTCTTCTTACAATCACCGAAAACGGAATAGGTAAGCGTACGTCCTTTGATGACTTCAGAGAAATGAAGCACAGAGGTGGACACGGCGTTTGCTGCCAGAAGATCACCGAAAAGAC
>JAZRNI010000040.1:0-16316 GCA_045648105.1 Eubacteriales bacterium
GTGACTCGTCTATAAAGGTGATGAAGTCCTTGGGAAAATAGTCAAGCAGAGTTTCGGGCGTTGAGCCGGGCGCGCGTCCCGCAAGCACGCGCGAGTAGTTTTCCACACCCGAGCAGAATCCGACCTCTCGCAGCATTTCAAGGTCGTATTTCGTGCGCTCCTCTATTCTTTGAGCCTCTATAAGCTTGTTTTGTGACTTAAAAAACTCGACACGCTCCCTCATCTCGGCTTCAATTTCTCTGAAAACCTCTTCCTTGCGCTCGTCGCTTACAACGTAGTGCGTAGCGGGAAATATCGCGATATACGAAAGGCTCTCGAGCGCCTCGCCCGTCAAGGGATTTATTCTCGTTATTCTTTCGATTTCGTCACCGAAAAATTCTATTCTTACAGCCTTTTGCATACTCGACGAGGGGAAAACCTCAACGACGTCGCCGCGAACGCGAAATTTATTTCTGACGAAATTTATATCGTTGCGCTCGTAGCTGATTTTAACAAGGCTTAAAACGAGCTCGTCACGGCTCATCTGCATTCCCTCACGCAAGGATACGAGCTGTCCCTGATATTCCGCAGGGTCGCCAAGAGAGTATATGCAGGATACGGATGCAACTATGATAACGTCTCGCCTTTCGAAAAGAGAGGAGGTTGCGCTATGGCGAAGCATATCGATTTCCTCGTTAACCATAGCATCCTTCTCAATATACATATCCTTGCCCGGAATATAAGCCTCGGGCTGATAGTAATCGTAATATGAAACGAAATATTCAACCGCGTTTTCGGGGAAAAATTCACGGAACTCGGTACAGAGCTGTGCAGCCAGCGTTTTATTATGTGCAAGAACGAGGGTGGGTCTGTTAAGTCTGGCTATGACGTTAGCCATAGTAAAGGTTTTACCCGAGCCCGTAACGCCGAGCAAGGTCTGGGCGCGCTCGCCTGCCATAATACCCCGGCAGAGCGCTTCTATTGCCTCGGGCTGGTCGCCTGTCGGCAGATATTCACTTTTAAGCTTAAAAACGCGCTCTTTCATAAACACATCTCCAAAACTGTATAATAACCTATTATAGATTTTATCATAAAATATTTTAAATGTAAATAGTATTGTATGTATTTTAGTAACAAAAAAACCAAAATTTACGGTGAAATTTTGGTTTTTTGTTATTCAATTTTTGGTTTTGTTAAACAAAATCGGTGTCAGTATCAGTCCCGCGGTGGAAAGTATAACTGCAATTACGAGCGGAACGTAAAGAATTTTAAGTGAAAATATCACGGTGGCGACAATAGAAAGCGCTGTGAGTAAAGCGGCGGATATCGCCAAAGCAAGCTCTGTCCGCTTATTTATCTTTTCATTCATTCTCAGTTATCCCAGTTTGTGAATACTGCGGTGATATCGTCGTCCTCGTTGAATTTATCGAGCATTTTTTCCATATTCTCGATATCCTCCTCGTTCTCTATCTCAACGTAGGTTGAGGGAACCTTGGAGAGGTCGGCGGTATCTATTTTGTAGCCGAGAGCGATTATAGCGTCGCGAACCGCGTCAAGCTCCTGCGGAGCGGTATAAATTTTATACTCGCCCTCATCGTTTACGATGTCGTCAGCGCCGCTTTCAAGCGCATCCTCCATAATCTTGTCCTCGTCGATTTCCTCGTCCTCATCAAGGATGGTGATGACACCCTTTTCCTCAAAAAGGTAAGCCACAGAACCGCTCTGTCCCATATTTCCGCCATATTTATTAAACCAAGCGCGAACGTTGCCCGCTGTGCGGTTACGGTTATCGGTGGATGCCTCAACGATTATTGCGACACCGCTCGGTCCGTAGCCCTCGTAGGTCATTTCCTCGTAGTTTATATCGCTGTTATCCGTGAATTTTTTGATGGTTCTCTGGATATTTTCGTTGGGAACGTTGTTTGCCTTTGCCTTGGCTATAAGGTCGCGCAGCTTATTATTTACGCTTGGGTCGGGACCGCCCGCCTTGATTGCGACTGCCATTTCCTTACCGATTTTAGTGAAAATCTTTGCCTTGGCAGCATCGGATTTTTCTTTTTTGTGCTTGATATTATTCCATTTTGAATGTCCTGACATATATATACTCCTTAATCAAATCTTTTCGGGTGTTTTCATACATACGAGCGAGAGAGCCGTGCCGAGCACGCGCTTGGTTGCGCTTGTAATTGCAAGTCTGTTATCGCGCAGGCTATCATCGTCGCAGCTTAAAATCTTACAGTCGTGATAGAAGCGGTTGAAGAGAGCGCAAACGTCAAGTATATATCTTGTGATAATGCTGGGCTCATACTCTGCGATAGCGCTGTTAACCTTTTCGGGAAAAAGGGAGAGCGCCTTTACCAGCTCAAATTCCTCGGGTGTGAGACTTGCGTTTGTAATAGAGCCGCATCCGCCCTTTGCGAGCACTGACGACGCACGAGCGTAAGTATACTGCGCGTAGGGGCCCGTATTGCCGTCGAAGGAAAGCGCGTCCTCCATAACGAAGTTTATATCGCGCATTCTGTTGTTTGAAAGATAATGGAATACAACGGCGCCGACACCGACCTCGCTTGCAATCTTTCTGCACTCCGCTTCATCCGTTACCTTTTCCTTTGAAATTTCGTAAACGCGGCTTATTGCCTCGTCAAAAAGGTCCTTTAAGAGAATAACGTTGCCGGTTCTCGTAGCGAGCTTTGCTCCGTTTATACTCACCGTTCCGTAGGGCACGTGCACGAGCTTATCATACCAATCGTAGCCCATAAGCTCTACGACCTTGAACCACTGTGCGAAGTGAAGCGACTGTGCGGCGCTCGTTACGTAGATTGCCTTGTCGAATTTATAGGTTTCCTGTCTGTATACTGCCGCGGCAATATCTCTTGTCGGATAGAGGGTCGAGCCGTCGCGCTTAAGGATAGGGCAAACGGGCATATTCCACTCGTCGAGATTAACGATTGATGCTCCGTCGTCGATTTCCAGAAGCTTCATTTCACGCAGCTTCTCTACCTGACGCGGCATTTTATCCGTGTAAAAGCTCTCGCCCTTATAGCTGTCAAACTCTATGCCGAGAAGCTCGTAGGTCTTTTTGTATTCCTCAAGGCTGACGTCAACGAACCAACGCCAGAGAGCAAGATTTTCCTCGTCGCCGTCCTCGAGCTTTTTGAACTCAGCGCGGGATTTATCGGCAAGGTCGGAATGTTTTTTAAGCTTAGCATCCTCCTCGGAAAGCCCCTTGACGCTTGCCTCTTCCTCATCCTTGATGGCGTTATTGATTTTTACGTAGAGCGATACGAGCTCGTCAACACCGCCCTTTTCAACCTTTTCACGATCGCCCCACGCTTTATAGGCAACGATGAGCTTACCGAACTGCGTGCCCCAGTCACCGATGTAGTTGATACCTACACAGCTATAGCCCGCAAATTCGTGAAGGAGCTTCAGAGAGTGGCCGATTACCGTAGTGCCGAGGTGACCGATATGGAAGGGCTTTGCGACGTTTGGAGACGAGTAGTCGAGAACAACCGTCTTGCCCTGTCCGTTCATGGGTGAGCCGTATTTTTCACCGAGTGTGAGCACGTCGCCGATAACTCTCTTTGAAAACTCCGTAGGAGAAATTTTGAAATTGAGGTATCCGTTTACTGCCGTAACGCTTGAAAACTCGGGGCAGTCGACGCCTGCCGCAAGTATCTCGGCTATCTGAACGGGCGAGCGTCTCAAGGTACGCGAGAGGCGAAAGCACGGAAGCGCGATATCTCCCATACTGCTCTCGGGTGGGTACTCGAGCATTGCGAAAATATCATCAGCGGTTAACAGTCCGTCGCCGAATTTTTCCTTTACGGTTATATTAAGGAGCTCGGCGGTCTTTTTCTTTAAGCTTAGCATTGTAATTTCCTTTTATTTTTTCTCGTATCAGAGAGAATTTTTCATTTTTACGTAGTTTGATTTATCGACGTCTGCCTTGACGAGTGTGCAAGGGACGAAGGTGAACAGAGAGAGCGAATACGCGAGGGCGCTTTCGAGAGCAGACACAAGATAGAACTCGCAGTCTTGCTCGGAGACCTTGATTTCTTTAAGCGCTTCTCCGTTTTCGAGGGCGTCGAGGTTTTTCTCGAGTATATCGCTTCTGGGAGCATCGTCAGGGTAATTGATGCGCTCGGGTGAAAGGTAAAGGGCGCGTCTTGATTTATCGCTTTTCCATTTACCGAGCTCGTTTATGATAAGGTCGGCTATTTGCTCCGGCGTAGCCGTGGACGTATCGACTATGAGCGCGTAATTTGAGAGGTCCTTTATATCGACGCCGTACTGCTCCATATAACGCTTTTTCTCGCTGTTGCGTCTTGAGAGAGTATCCTTTACGGTATCCTCAAGCGTGGCATTGTGCTCGCCTACCCTGTTCGCGTTCATAATACGCAGTGCGCTTGTCTCGGCATCCGTAGACAGATACACGGCAAAGGTGCCCTCTGTAAAATGCCACGCCATACGCGAATCAATGACAAGACTTTTATTGAGCCTTGAAAGCTCCTTAAGGCCGTCGTCTATTTCATGGTCAATTTCCGGATGAGTTTCCATATAACGGTTGAGCTCAACAACGCTCATACCCTTTTTCGCGGCTATTGAACGGACTATAGCGCCGGTTGAGTAGTACTCTGCGCCGAGTCTTTCTATCAAGAGCTGTGCTACCGTGCTTTTGCCGCTGCCAAGGTCTCCTGCAAGTGATATCTTGTCCATCACGCACTCCCACATCATAAAGTTTTACAGTATATTATAAAACATTTTACACAATTAGTCAATAGGTTTTTCGACGGGGAAAATATTTTTTACAAATTGTGAATAAAAATCCTTATTGCATGCAACAATACCAGTGCTGGACATAAGTCTAAAAAAAGGAAAGGAATGAAACAAATTTGGAAAAGAAATTTAAATTCAGCGATAACCCGACACTTTCTAAGGTTGTGTACGGAATAGTAGTCGCTCTTTTGTGCGTAAGCGCAATAGTGGTTGGAATTATCGCGGCAAACAACCGCCAGACAGAGCCGCCTGTGGAGAATCCTCCCGTTGACGACGGCGGCAACGAGACGCCTACCCCCGGCACGGATACGGACAATGACAAGGAAAACGGCGACAAGCAGGTCTCGTATATTGCGCCTTGCGTTGGCATGGTAATCAAGGGTCACAGTGACAGCACGCCCGTATATTCCACAACGCTTGAGGAGTGGAGAATTCACACGGGTATAGACATTATGACCGAAGAGGGCGCTGCTGTATTTGCTGCAGAGAGCGGAGATGTAACAAGCGTTTACAACGATCCCCTCTTTGGGTGCAGTATTGAGATTACTCACGCGGACGGCCTTAAAAGCATTTATAAAAATTTGCTTGCGGATTCCGTAAAGGTTAAGAGCGGAGACAAGGTAACACGCGGCGATGAGCTCGCAAAGGTTGGCGACAGCGCAATTATTGAGATTGCGGACGAGCCCCACCTTCATTTTGAGATGAAGACGGGTGACAAGCTTGTAAACCCCCTTGATTATATCGACAAGGAATCTCAAAAAACCTCTCTGGGCATCGAATACGAGTCCTAAGGGGATAAAAAGCAAAAAGCAACTGCAAAAAGCTGATTTTTATGCGGTTGCTTTTCGTTTTTGTATTGAATTTTCCGTTTTAATGTGATAGAATATACGTAAAATTCATTATTGAGGTGACGAGGGAATGAAAAAAATTGCTATACTGGGATTTGGCGTTGTAGGACAGGGCGTTGCGAATCTGATTTTCGAGAACTATAACGAGGTTTGTGCGCTTGCAGGAGAGGAAATTGAAATCAAGTACGTACTTGATTTGAGAGATTTTCCCGATTCTCCGCTTTGCGATCGAGTGATACACGATTTCAGTATTATAGAGAACGATAAAGAGGTTGAGCTCGTATGCGAGCTTATGGGCGGATCGCACCCTGCTTACGAATATACAGTCAGAGCGCTTAAGAGCGGCAAAAGCGTCGTTACGTCCAACAAAGAGGTTGTGGCAAATTACGGCGAGGAGTTTTTAAGTCTTGCAAAGGAAAATTCCGTAAGCTACAGATTTGAAGCATCCGTAGGCGGCGGAATACCCGTAATTGATACGGTGATTAACAACGTAAAGCAGAATAAGATACGCGAGGTGCGCGGTATACTTAACGGAACAACGAACTACATTCTGACGAAGATGTTTTCCTTTGGAGAGAGCTTTGAGAGTGCGCTTAAGGATGCACAGGAAAAGGGATATGCTGAGAGAAATCCCGATGCGGACATACTCGGTCACGATGCCGCAAGGAAAATCGCTATACTGTGCGCTTTAACTAGCGGAAAGCTATTCCCCACGGATATTATTCACACCGAGGGCATTACCGAAATAAGAAAGAGCGACGTAGAGCTTGCTGAGAAAATAGGAATGAGCATCAAGCTTGTAGGCAGATGCATACTTGATTTGCCTGCTCCCTTAGCGCTTGTTTGTCCGTTTATGGTAGGCATTGACTCTCCGCTTATGAACGTATCGGGAGTTTACAATGCGGTTGAGATAGTATCGAGCCCGCTTGACAATATTATGCTTTACGGCAGAGGTGCGGGAGCAGGACCTACCGCATCAGCGGTTGTGAGCGATATTGCAGCAGCGTTCAGACTCAAAAATCTCGACACGCCCCCCACCTTTGAACGCGATAACGATATTTTTGACTTTGGAAAATTTGAGTGCAAAAGATATCTTGCCTTTGACAAAAAGGATGAGGAGAGAGTCAAGGCGGTATTTAGTGATGCTATATATTACGACTGTGACGAATGCGCGCTTATTGCGGGCAGCATGAGTGAAAACGAGCTTCGGGAAAAATTAAAAGAGCTTTCCTTAGAGCCGAAATCTATGATAAGATTACTTTAAAAGACCGCTTTTTTCCGAGAGGTGAAAAATCCTCTCGGAATTTTTCTTTAGTGTAAAAAGCGTTATTATGCTCATAGCCAAAAGAATAAAATCAACGAGAGTAATAAGTGACATTGAGTTAAGAACGGCTCCGAGGAAAACAGAGCCTGTGAATAAAATTTTATAGAGCGTGCCGCTTTTTTCAGTCAGATAACGGATACATTCCTCACCGTAATAGTACCAGCATACGAGCGTTGAAAGTGCGAACATAAAGATTAACAACGGCAATATAAACACAGATAGAGAAAGAGAGCTTTCAGACAACACGTAGGTTATAAGGTCTACACCCGTATTAAAGCCCTCAAAGCTGTCAGCGCCTACGCAGATAGCGAGTCCTGTAAGGGTACACAGAAGCGTGGTATCGAAGAACACCTCGCAAATACCCATAAGTCCGACGGCTGAGGGGTCCTTTTTTTGTCTTGTCTGCGCCATGCTTGACGTGCCTGCACCTGCTTCGTTTGAAAGCAAGCCTCGCGCAAAGCCCTCTTTAAGTGCAAGGAGATTAACAGAGACGACTCCCCCGCTGACAGCGCCCTCGGCTGTGAAGGCGCATTTTACGATTTTTAAGAGTGTCATTGGTAATTTTTGTGCGTTTAAAATGATAACTGCAAGCATCATAATTACGTACATTATGCTTGTAATAGGAATAATAATTGCGGTAATTCTGTCTATTTTATTTGAGAAAAAGACGAGAATCACGAGGATTATTACGCACAGAAAAATACCGGTATAGACTTTTGGTATACGGTAGCTTTCGTAAAATGATGAGCTGATGGCGTTTGACTGTATCATCGTCCCCATAGTCAAGGACAAGGCAAGGCAAAGAATGACGTACAGATACGAGAGCGGTATGCCGATTTTTTTGAAGCTGTGCCTTATAGAACGGTGCATACCGCCCCCTTCCCTTTCCGACATATCGGCGCTTAAGGTACATTCGCAGTATTTAATGACTGCAGAAAAGAAGCCCGAAAGAAAAATCCAAAATACGCATCCCGCGCCGCCGATGATAATACCGACAGCGACACCCAGTATATTTCCGACTCCGAGCGTACCCGCAAGCGCAAGGCAGAGCGAGCGTCTTGACTCGGCGCTTGAAAGATTCTCAAGGATTTTCTTTGCGGATTTTACAGGCTTTAAAATAAAGAAAAATTTAAGCTTGAAGAGAAAATAGATTGAGAACGCAAGTATGATAGACGGCAATATAAGACTTTGCAAAATAAAACACCCCTTTTGACAATTTATATGTCCTAAGGGGTTGATTTATTATAGTAAGCGTTCTATTACGCGGTAAATGATAAAAGCTAACGTGGCTGTAAACACGGCGCCTATTACCCAGTTCAGAATCTTATCGATTTTTTTATTGCGCTTTTCTTCCTTTTCGTCGAGTGCCTTATCCTCCTCGCTTTCAAGAAGCTCCTCGGGGATATCCTCACTGTCATCTTCAATTTGGGCATCGTCTAAGGAAAAATCATAGGTACCGTTCTTGATTTTTTCCGCTCTGTCCTTTGCGGTGGCAAAAATTTCGCTAACGGTATCAAAGACAAGCTTACCGACAAGCTCGTTATTTGCCATTTTGTCACCGATTTTCTGCATAGCTTCACCGATTTTTTCGGGATCGGTGCCGCTTGTAGCTACGTCAAATTCACCTTCACATTCACTGCAAAGATATCTTGGTGTTCCGTATCCGCCTATGGTCAATACCGCTGCGGTATCGGTTTGTAGCTCTTTATTACAAATGGAGCAATTATACTTCATTTTTTATCAGGCCTGAGCTGAGAGCGAACGTACGTAAGGTACTCTTCGCGAAGCGCCTTTTGCTCAAGCTTTTCCTCCTCTGTAAGTTCTCTTTGCTTTGACAGTCTGCCAAGCTCGTTTATTCTGTCAATTTTTATCTTTTCCATGTTTTTCCCTCGTATATAGCTTTGCAAGTCCGCCCCCGCTCGTTTCTCTATACATCTGCGAGAGATCCTTGCCTGTTTCGTACATTGTTTTGATTACTAAGTCAAGCGAGATTTTCCTTGAGCCGGAAAGAAAGTTTGCAAGGCTCATTGCGTTAATTGCGCGCATTGCCGCAACTGCGTTTCGCTCGATACAGGGAATCTGAACGAGACCGCATATCGGGTCGCAGGTAAGTCCCAAATGATGCTCGAATGCAATTTCGGCTGCGTACTCAATTTGGTCAATGCCCATTTCAAAAAGCTCGCACAGAGCGGCTGACGCCATTGAGCAGGCTGTGCCGATCTCTGCCTGACATCCGCACTCAGCTCCGCTGATTGATGCGTTGGTTTTTGTAAGATTGCCGATAATGCCCGCGACGGCAAGCGCGTTACAGATTTGTTTGTCGCTGAAGCCGTGCTTTTCCTGCATATATTTCAGTACGGACGGAAGCACCGCGCACGCGCCGCAGGTAGGAGCTGTAACTATCGTGCCGTTATCTGCGTTCTGCTCGCTCACCGCGTATGCATAAGAGCATACCAGTCTGTTTTCCCGCGTGACGCTGCTTTCGTCGATATGTCTTTTATTATATAGCTGTTGTGCCTTTCTTTCAACCTCAAGCCCACCGGGAAGGATGCCAGACGTTGTCAGACCCTCGTGGATGGAATTTTTCATAACGTCCCATACGCTATAAAGAAATTCGTATATACCCTCGCCCTCACGCATAACCACGAAATCGCTTATACGTATTCCCGTATTTTTACAATAGTCGGAAATTTGAAGGAATGTGGTTTCCGGATAAATATCGGGGCTTTCGTTAAGCTCTACTCCCTCGATTTCAATATCGCCGCCGCCCACACTCATAACACGCATTTTACCCTGCCTTTTTTCGTCACGAATCTCGTAGATATCCATCGTGTTTTCGTGAGGAAGGTCTCTGTCGCGGGAGTTGAAAATTATTTTAAGTGGCTTATTGCCGGTCACACTTTCAATCGCCTTATCGGTTCCGTGACCCCTACCCGTGTCGGATAAAGAGCCAAAAAGCTCCACCTCAAAGCCATCTGCGTCAGGATGCGAACAGACGTATATTTCCATTGCCTTTGCGGGACCCATAGTATGAGAGCTCGACGGACCCTTACCTATTTTATATATGTCCCTTATCGATTTCATCATATGCCGTATTCCTTTTAAAATTTTTAAAGAAAAACATATTTTTATTCTTACCGTTTTATTTTAACACAAAAAAATACATTTTGCAAGTACAAGGGGGATTTATTTATATCGCAAGGGCAAAAAAATAAAACCCCACATTCCATACCCTTACGAGCAAGAAATCGGGGTTTTATTTTGGTAATCTTACATTAAGCTACCGATTTTGGAATACGGTTTTGCAGGTAGGCCGTATTCGGCTTATGGAAGTGTAAATTACTTAACTTCAACCTCTGCGCCTGCAGCCTTAAGCTGTTCAGCGATCTTTTCAGCCTCGTCCTTAGCAACGCCCTCTTTGATAGTCTTGGGAGCGGACTCAACAAGGTCCTTAGCTTCCTTAAGACCAAGGCCGGTGATTTCACGAGCAACCTTGATAACTGCGAGCTTGTTAGCGCCTGCAGCCTTAAGTACTACGTCGAATTCAGTCTTCTCTTCAGCTGCGGGAGCTGCTGCTGCGCCTGCTACGGGAGCTGCTGCAACGGGAGCTGCGGATACACCGAACTCCTCCTCAAGAGCCTTAACGAGATCTGCGAGTTCAAGAATGGTAAGACCTTTAACGAGGTCAAGAATTTGAGTTGTCTTTTCGTTCATTTTATTTTCCTCCGAAATTTTAATTTAGTTAATTTTCGCAGCAATTATTCAGCTGCAGCTTCGGCAGTCTCTTCGCCACCGTTTTCTTTGTCGATTTTTGCTTGAAGCACGTAAGCAAAGCTGTAAAGAGAAGACATAAGGCTTCCCATCATCTTTGCAACGAGAACTTCCTTAGAAGGAGTTGCTGCAAGTGACTCAACACCCTTTGCGTCAAGGATGCCACCGTCTACAAAACCTGCCTTGATTTCAAAGCACTCGATTTTGTCAGCATATTCTTTCATAATCTTTGCGGGAGCGATAGGATCTTCCTGGCTGAAGCAAATTGCGGTCATACCTGAAAGGTGCTCCTTCATCTCGCTGTAGCCTGCGATATCGCAAGCTCTGCCTGTAAGAGTGTTCTTCATTACAGTATATTCTACTCCGGCCTTACGAAGTGCGGCACGAAGCTCGGTATCTTCCGCTACCTTAATACCCTCGTACTTTACAAGTACGCCTGCTTTTGCAGCTTGGAGCTTGGCAGCGAGAGATTCAACGACTTGTTTCTTTTCTTCGAGAATCTTATTGCTTGGCATTTTTCCACCTCCATATTATTTTGAAAACAAAAAATCCTTTTTCGGTAAATACACATACTTATACCGAGAAAAGGACTGACAAAAATATAAAAATTTTGAAAGCTTCTTCCTCGGCAGGAAAGCGTTGCGCTTTTACCGAAACCTGCTGTCTTCGGATTTACCTCGTATATTATACACTGCCTTTTTCGCTTTGTCAAGTGGTTTTGCAAAAAAAGTTTGAAAAGCGAGCATTTTCTTCTACTATATTACTAATACGCGGTCTTGTTTTTGAGAACAGCGTATATTGAGCGGTATGAATCAAGGCGGCTTTGTGCTATTTCTCCTTTTTTGACAGCTCTCAGAAGCGCGCAGTCACACTCTCCCTCGCCGATATGGGCGCAGTCCGCCCAGCGGCATTCTCCGCGGTATTTTGAAAACTCGCGGAAGGTCTCTTCAAGTGCCTCGAGAGGCAAAAAGTCAAATCTTGCGAAGTCAACCATAGAAAAGCCCGGCGTATCTGCCAAAAAGCCTGTGTCGCCATCCTTGCTTATTTCAAATATTTCAACGTGGCGGGTCGTATGTCTGCCACGCTCGATTTTTGATGAAATTTCTGCGGTTTGAAGCTCAAGATTGTCAAAGAGTGTATTCATAAGCGTAGATTTTCCAACTCCCGACGCACCTGCAAAGGCGGCGGTCTTGCCGCATCTCACCTTGCTGTGAACGTAATCCTTGAGCGACGAAAGTCCCTCCAAGCTTTTTGACGAGGTCACGAAGGTATCAAAGCCCGCGCCGCTGTAAATTGCGGCATATTCCTCCGCTATACCGCCGTCAAGGTCGCATTTTGTTATTACGATGACGGGGGTAATCCCGTTATACTCGGAAATTGAGATAAGCTTATCAACGGTCTCGATGACAGGCAATGGCTTTTTTGCGGCAAAAATGATAAAAAGGTAGTCAAGATTTGCAAGCGGCGGTCTTATGAGCGCGTTCTTGCGCGGTAAAATATCGGATATTACTATGCCGTCGGGCGTGTCGGTGTATACGAGCTTTACCTCGTCACCGATGAGCAGCTTTTCGTACTCACGGCGCAAAATGCCCTTTGCGCGGCAAACAACGCGCTCACCGCTTTCGTTTATGCGCGTTTCGTAAAGTCCGCCAAGACCCTTTACAAGCTTTCCTGTTTTTTCAGTCATATTTTATCTTCTCCGAGTATGATTTTGCTTCTGCGAAGCTGACCGCAAGCGCCGTTTACGTCTCTGCCGAGTCTGCGTCTTACGGTTGCGACAACGCCGAGTGACTCAAGCTTTTTAGCGAATTTATGCGCGCTCTCGGTGCTTCCCTGCTTGAAATTGCGTTCCTTTACCTCGTTTATGCGAATGAGATTGACGTGAAGAGGCGCATCGGTACCGCGAAATGAGGATTTGAGTAGATTTGCAAGGCTCTCTGCATCCTCGTCAAAATCGTTTTCGTTATGGATAAGAGTGTATTCAAATGAAATTCTCCTGCCTGTTTTGAGGTAGTAATATTTGCAGGCGTCCATAAGATCGCTTATATTATAGCTATTGTTTATCGGCATAAGATGAGACCTTTTCTCATCCGTCGATGCGTGCAGGGAAATCGAAAGCGTTATAGGAAGCTCAATATCCGCAAGAGCGCGGATTTTGGGTACTACACCGCAGGTTGAAAGCGAGATATGGCGGTAGCCGATATTAAGTCCGCTTGGGTGGTTGACAAGCTCCAGAAAGCGTATTACGTTATCGAAATTGTCAAGCGGCTCGCCTATACCCATCATTACTATATTTGAGACGCGCTCGCCCGAATCGCGCTGTGCCATAATTACCTGACCGATTAATTCCGACGGATAAAGGTCACGCACCTTGCCGCCTATGGTAGAGGCGCAAAAGCGGCATCCCATACGGCAACCGACCTGGCTTGATATACATAGTGTGTTGCCGTGCTTGTATTTCATAAGCACGCTTTCGATAAGCATACCGTCATGCAGCTTGAAAAGATATTTTACCGTGCCGTCTACTTTGGAGACGAGCTTTTCCTCAACGCTTGGCAAGGTTTCCAGCATAACGTCCTTGATTTTTTCACGCAGGGTGGCGGAAAGATTGGTCATACCGTCAACGCCGACACCGCGAAAGGTCCAAGAGAAAAATTGCTTTGCCCTGAACTTCGCTTCACCTAAAGTGCTAAAAAAATCTATCAATTCTTCCTCGGTCATAGAACGAAGGTCGAGCTTGTCCACTAATGTTCTCTCCTTTTCAGCTTAGCAATAAAAAATCCGTCCGTTTTGTGTATATGAGGGTAAAGGGTAATCATACCGTTATCCGCCTTAAGAGTACCGAGTTCAAACGGCACGGCCGTAAATTCGGGATTTTCATCTAAAAAGCGTTGCACGACGTCCTCATTCTCCGCGCGGTTTATAGTACAGGTGGAATAGAGTAATATTCCGTCCTCTTTAAGGTAGCTTGCCGATTTGGTTAGTATCTCGTACTGCAAGGGGGGTAAAAGAGCCGCGGAATTTAAATCCTTATATCTTATATCCGCCTTTTTGGGAAGTATGCCAAGACCCGAGCAGGGCACGTCGCATATGACTCTGTCTGCCGTGCCGAAAAGCTCCTTTATGGGAGCTGTGGCATCAAGGCAAGCGACTTTTATCGAATTAAATCCGAGCCGTTCGGCTCCGCTGCTGATAAGCGACAGCTTTGATTTTTGCAGGTCGAAGGAAAAAATCTCGCAGTTGTCATCAAGATATGAGGCCAGCGAAAAGCTCTTGCCGCCGGGGGCTGAGCAGACGTCTATTATACGCATACCGCGCTGTGGCGAAAGAAGGGAGGAAATGATGCAGGATGCCTCGTCCTGCACGAAAAAATACCCCTCGTCATAGCCAAAAAGCTTACACGGGTTGACACTTGACTCGATTCTTATACCTAGCTCGGAATAGCTTGAGAGTCTTGCGTCGTATCCGTCTGAAAGGAGCCTTTGCAGGTACTCTTCTCTTGAAATTTTGGTTTTGTTTACACTTATATCGGTGTAGCGCGCGGTGTTGAAGCGATTAAGAAGCTGCTCCGTACCTTCGTCTCCAAGCAATGAAATGAAGTGCTTGACCGTCGCCTTGGGAAAGGAATATTTCACTGAAAGGTATCTTGCAAAATCTTTTTCTTTATTTGGAACAGGAAGGCAATTTTTGCGTCTCTGTATCTCACGCAGAACAGCGTTTACAAAGGCTCTCTCGCCTTGGCTTTTGGCGAGTCTGACGCTCTCGTTTACTGCCGCGTGGTCGGGGATTGAATTTATATCGAGAAGCTGGCACACGCCTATACGCAAGATGCTTTTAGCTCTCGGAGATATATCGTCAATGCTCCTGTTTGCCACCGTAGCGATATAATAGTCATAGCTTATTTTTCGCTCGATAACGGTGTAAAAAACCATTGTAAAAAGGCGCTTTTCATCATCTGTAAGCGCATCGAGCTTATGCGAGGAGAGAGCGAGATTGGAATATTTATCAAGTCCTTCGTGCTCTGTAAGAGAAGAAAGGACGGCCTGTAAAACATCCATAAAATTAAGTGAGTATATCCCCTTTTTGTATTTTTCTGCCGCGGACGTAATCGCCCGCGCTCATTTTGCCCTTACCCTCGGGAACGAGTGTAAAGACACGCAAGGCTCCGCTTTTGCAGGCGACGTCGATATAGCCTTCGCCCTTGGTTTCAACGGCTATGACCTCGCCCGGAGCGCCTTTGCCGTCTACTGCGAGAACCTTGGTGAATTTGAGCATTTTTCCGTCCTGATACGCAAAAGCGCCCGGAGGAGTTACGCCGCGAGCTCTGCAGCTTACGGCTCTTGAGTCAAGGTTAAAGTCTATTTTCAGGTCAGATTTTTCTATTTTAGCGGCATAACTCGATTCGCTCTCGTTTTGCTTTGTACGAGTTGCTGAGCCGTTTTCTATATCCGCGAGAGTTTTTAAAAGAAGCTCGGAGCCTATAAGCGCCGACCTGTCGTGTACGGTTTCCAGAGTATCGCTATCGCTTATCGGGAAGCTCTCCTTTGATATAATATCTCCGGTATCAAGCCCCGCATCCATATACATAACGGTAACGCCTGTTTCTGTTTCTCCGTTCATAATCGCGCGTTGCATAGGCGCGCTTCCCCTGTATTTCGGGAGCAAGGAGACGTGAAGGTTTACACAGCCGTATTTTGGATAATTGAGCACTGACGGTGGAAGGATTTTTCCGTATGCGACGACTATTATTATATCGGGGTTAATTTCGGCAAGCAGAGAGGCAAAGGACTCATCGCGCAGAGTTTTAGGCGTATATGAATTTATGCCGTGCTTATTGGCTAAATCTCGCACGGGGGTAGGCGTCATAACGTTACCCCGCCCTCTCGGCTTGTCCTCGCCCGTAACTACGCCAACGATATCGCAGCCGTTTTTTATAAGAGACGAAAGGACGGTTGCGGCAATATCGGGTGTGCCCATAAACAGTATTTTCATCGAGTGTACCCCAGTCTTTATTATTCCTTGATTTCTCTTATTTGCACGTCGGTATAGAGCTTGCCGTCAAGGTGGTCGCACTCATGGCAGATGGCGCGTGCAAGAAGGTCTGTGGCGCGGAGCTCGTATTCCTCGCCGTTTCTGTTAAGCGCTCTGACGGTGACTGCTCGCGGTCTTTTGGTTATGCCGTATTTACCAGGGTTTGAAAGGCAGCCCTCGTTCTCCTGCTGCTCACCTGCAAAGGCTACGATTTTAGGGTTAATAAGCTCGTACACCTTACCCTCATCGACCTCTACGACCGCGATACGGCGAAGAACGCCCACCTGAGGCGCGGCAAGGCCGCATCCGTTTGCCTTTCTCATAGTCTCAATCATATCGTCAAGAAGCGTTTTGATTCTGGGTGTAATCTCATCAACGGGGCGTGAAATTTTACGCAGAGTACTGTCACCGAATTTTAATATCTTTAAGGTTGCCATAATTTCTCCCTTTTCTAAAATCTTAACTCAGCGGGTTAAGGTCTATCGTTAAGGTAGCGTGCCTGTAAAGAGAAAACTCAGAGAGAAGCTCGTCAAAAAGACGGCGTGTTTCTCTGTTCAGCTTGCATTTTACTACCATTTTCATTC
>JAZRNI010000041.1:0-4426 GCA_045648105.1 Eubacteriales bacterium
CTCCGACTTTCCTTTGATGACTTCAGAGAAATGAAGCACAGAGGCGGTAAGGGCGTTACCTGCCAGAACATAAACGAAAAGACCGGCAAGCTTTCAACAATTATAACCGTCAGTGAGGATGACGATATTATGCTCATAACCAACGAGGGCACTATTATAAGAACCTCGGTCTCAAGCATTAACGTATACTCAAGAACGGCAACGGGTGTTATAATAATGAGACTTTCCGAGGGCTCTTATATCAATAACGTAGCAAGGCTTGAAAAGAGTGAGGAAATCACAAAGGCAAGCGAGGATGCGGAAAAAGAGCTTGAAGAACAGATGAATAGCCAAAAAGCTGAAAGCAAAGAGGAAAGCAAGGAAAGACCTGCTCTTGAAGAAGAGGAAAGCTTCTGATGAAAAGAATTGTTTTCTTGTTTATAGTCCTTTCGATTTCCTTATCTCTTGTTGCTTGCGGAAATATAGAGTACGACGAGGACGAACTTAAAGAGAAAGCCAAGGAGCTTATATACACCTCGGCAGTGCTTGACGAAATATTTTGGGGCGCGGGAATAGACTACGTCAATGACTTAAGCTTCTCTAACGGCATTTACTATATGGCAAGTGAAATATCACTTAACAAGTACGGAATAAGGACGGTATACGACCTCGAAGTGCTTACCCGTGCGACTTTAAGTGAAAGATATGCTAACAGCGCACTGCAAAGTGCGCTTGGAGGCGCAAACGACGGAGAGTTCGTTTTTGTGCTTGCGAGGTATTATCAGAAGTACAGTGATATAGAGCAAAAAGAGCCCGTATGCATTATGGTAAACTCAAGCTATAAACCGCTTCTTACCGATACCGTAGACTATCTTTATGATACTATCAAGGTTTTATCATCCGACAAGGAGCGCATTTATTTAACCATCGACGTCAACGTTACAAGAGATAAAAGCACACAAAGGCAAACGCTTGATATTGCTCTTACAATTGAAAACGGAGAATACAAAATCGACTCGCCAACTTATACAACGTATATTGAAACAGAGAAGTAAGCAATTTTAACTGTGAGGAAAAGTAAAAATGACTTTTGGTGAAAAACTTATAAGACTAAGAAAAATTAAAGGCATAACGCAGGATGAATTTGCCGCAATTATCGGCGTATCAAGACAGGCGGTTTATAAGTGGGAGAGTGAAAAATCTTATCCCGAGGTAAGCAAGCTTTTAGAAATTAAAAATCTTTTCAACATTTCAATAGACAATCTTCTTGATGAAGGCTTTGAGATAGAGATGCCTAAAAAGAAGCGGAAAAAGAGACTGTCAAGCGAGAAAAAGCGTCAGATAGAATCAGAGATAGAAAAGGAGCTTCTTTACAGTACCGTCAATGAAGGCGCGGCAGGTGCAGCTTTGCAGACAAGCGAGCATTTCGTGCAGGAAAGCGTAAGCACGACAGAAGAGACACCAAAAGAAGAAAGCACACAGCTTGACGTTGTGCAAAAGACGGAAAACGAAGTTAAAAAAGAAAAAAGAGTCGGACTTTTCGGCAGACTTTTCGGCAGGAAATAATCAAAAGAAAAATTGAATAAATTTCACACGGGGTGGCTATAATCAACTTAAAAGTGAAAAGAAGGAAAAATAAGTAAATGTTGAGGGGCTACCAGAAAAGAGTCGTATATTTAAAAAATACGGGGAGTGAAATTTTCAAAGAGGCTTACTTTATAATAGAGGACGAAAAGAACACCTCATCTATCAGCACAAGAAAGCTTGTAGACGAGGCAAACAGAATAATCGACGAGAATTTTTATGAAAAGCGGCGTAAGATTTTCAAAAGGGCTATTCCCTTTCTTGCATTTTTTGCGGGAATAGCTCTATCGTCGCTTGTTTTTACAATTTACTTATTTGTAAGATAACACGGAATGGATTTATATGAAAAAAGAAAAAACACAGAAAAACAGCGGACATAAGCTGCGTATAATCTCGCTTGGCGGACTTGGTGAAATAGGAAAAAACATCACAGTCTTTGAGTGCGGCAATGATATCGTGGTTATAGATTGCGGTATGGGCTTTCCGGACGACGATATGCTCGGAGTCGACCTCGTAATACCGGACCTATCCTATCTTGTAAAGAACGCAGATAAAATCCGAGGCATACTTATTACACACGGTCACGAGGACCATATTGGAGCAATTCCATACCTCTTAAAGCAAATTAACGTTCCTATTTACGGCACTAAGCTTTCGCTTGGAATTATTGAGGGCAAAATAGCGGAGCATAAGCTTTCCTACGAGCCCGATTTCTACACGGTAGAGGCAGGAGACGTCGTAAATCTCGGAGCTATAAAGGCGGAGTTTGTGCACGTGAACCACTCTATTGCGGACGCTTGCGCGATATATCTCAAGACACCCGCGGGCACGGTATTTCACTCAGGAGACTTCAAGCTCGACGTTTCACCGATTGACGGTAAAATGATGGACCTTACGAGAATCGGAGAGATGGGAAAATCCGGAATAGATATTTTGCTTTGCGAATCGACCAACGCCTCGCGCGATGGGTTTACACCCTCTGAAAGAACGGTCGGAAGCTCGCTTGAAAGAATTTTCTCATCCTACAAAAATAACAGAATTATAATAGCAACCTTCTCCTCAAACGTGCACAGAGTTCAGCAGATAATAAACGCATCCTATGCACACGGGCGCAAGGTTGCAATATTCGGACGCAGCATGCTCAACGTAATAGGGGCTGCCGCGGAGCTTGGATATATAGAGCTGCCCGACGGAGTTCTTATCGACGTATCCGATATGAAAAGATACCGACCCGAGGAGCTTACGCTCATTACTACGGGCAGTCAGGGCGAGCCGATGAGCGCGCTTTACAGAATAGCATTTTCGGAGCACGACAAGGTAAAGCTTAACACGGGGGACGTGGTAGTTCTTTCATCCAGCGCAATACCCGGCAACGAGAAGCTTGTCGGCAAGATAGTAAACGCCCTTGTTAAAAACGGAGTTAAGGTTGTTAACGACTCAGTCGAGGACGTACACGTATCGGGTCACGCCTGCAAGGAGGAAATAAAGCTCCTGATGGCTCTTACAAAGCCTAAATATTTTATGCCGATACACGGTGAATACAGACATCTTTTCGCCAACAAGGAAAACGCGGAATATCTCGGAATACCGTCCGAAAACATCTTTATTTCGGAAATAGGCAAGGTACTTGAGCTTGACCGCAAGAGTGCGAAATTTAACGGAACCATCCCCGCAGGTCACATTTTGGTTGACGGTAGCGGTATAGGAGATATAGGAAGCGTCGTTTTGCGCGACAGAAAGCTTCTTTCCGAGGACGGACTCGTTGTTGTCGTAGCGGTTATCGACCTTGAGGGTGGATATCTTGTATCGGGACCCGACATCGTCTCGCGCGGATTCGTTTACGTAAAGGAAAGCGAGGAGCTGATGGAGAGCGCGCGCGGCATATGCAGTCATGCTATCGAGTCAGCGCTGGGCTTAAATACGGCAGACAGAATAATAATAAAAGGAAAAATCAAGGACGACCTTTCCAAATTCATCTTTAAACAGACCAAAAGAAAGCCTGTCATTTTACCTATAATTATGGAAATTTAAGAAAAAACATCACACGGGGTGGTATTAAAGGCTTTAAAAGGGGGATAAATGCTTTATCTTGGTATTGCGAGAGCTGATAAAATTCACGAAAAATACGAAGAGCTTTTAAGCCCCGCCGAAAAGGAAAGAATGAGCAAAATTAAAAGGGGCGCAAGAAGGGACGAGTATCTCACCTCACGCGCCCTTCTCTACATTATGAGACGCGATATTCTCGGCGCTTATGGCGGAGAGCTTTCGTATAACGAAAACGGCAAGCCGTATTTTGAGGGTCAGCAGGACTTCAGCATCTCGCACAGCGATAAGATGTGCGCGGTTCTTATAAGCGATGAGAATGGAATAACGGTAGGACTTGACGTTCAGAAAAACGTAGAGGATGAAGAAAAGGCAAGTCGCATCGGTAAGCGGTTTTTCAAATACCTAAACGAGCAAATGATGGAAAACACTCCCACAGGGCTGAAATTTCTTTGCTACGGGCTTGACGGGTATCCGCCAAGGAAAGAATACCAAGAGCTTAAGGACGCGAAAAACGAGGGCTTTACATACGCCTGGACACGGCTTGAGGCTTTTTTGAAAATGAGGGGCACGGGCTTTTGTCATCTTGAAGAAAACGAGCAGAAAAAATATCAAATCACAAGCTACGAATATATGGACTATACAATTTCCGTTTCGCAGCAAGAAGCGAAAAAAGATTGACGCACCGAAAATGAGATGCGTCAATCTTTTTTTATTTTATTAAAGAAAGAAGGCTTGGCAAAAATTGTGCAAGAAGCAGAAGTGCGGTAATGGATGCTAGTGCAACAATAATAGGAGAAAGAATTGACACGCCTGCGCT
>JAZRNI010000042.1:0-2438 GCA_045648105.1 Eubacteriales bacterium
ATGGAGCTTACCACCTCCGAGGATATACACCTCGTATGTCTCTTTCCCGATTTACAAAGCGCTATGGAATTTGGCGAGGAGATAGAAAAGCACAGGATTTTATTTGAAAACCGCGCTGATATTTTCGGCGAGCAGCTGATACTCAACGAAAACGACGAAATTATCGGATGCGAAAAATATCTTTTGTCTAACGCAACCGACCTCTCGATTACCGACGCGCCAAGCCTTGTTGAAGCCTATGGCGGAGTATGCTATCCCGCCCATATTGACAGGGATGCAAACGGCGTAATTGCCGTGCTCGGTACCTTTCCGAGCGAGCCGTATTTTTCGGCATTCGAATTGCGAAACGGCGAGCTTCAAGAGGAGTACGTCGATAGATTCGGTCTTAAAGACAAGCTTTGCGTCATAAGCTCAGACGCTCATTATCTTACGGACATCAAGGACCTACGAAACTATTTCGAGCTTGACACGGAGGATGGCTCTGCGTCAAGTGTACGTAAGGCTATTATAAATTTGATAAAAGGTAAAGAGGCGCCGAAAAAATGAAGGAAATTTCACTTAATATTCTCGATATAGCGGAAAATTCCGTAAAAGCGGGCGCAACCCTTACCGAAATTACAGTAAACGAAACGGACGAGTCCCTCACCCTCTCCATTAAGGACGACGGATGCGGTATGAGCGAGGAAATTTTACGCTCGGTTACAAATCCGTTCTACACGACTCGCACAACGCGCAAGGTCGGGATGGGGCTTCCCCTTCTGAAGCTCGCGTGCGAGCAGACCGGGGGCGCGCTTACGGTAAGCTCTAAGGTGAAGGATGATAGCTGTGACACACACGGAACTCTCGTTACGGCAAAATTTTTCAAAAATCACCTTGACTATACCCCGCTTGGCGACGTTGTATCAACCGTCATCACTCTGATACAGGGACATCCCGACACGGATTTCCTTTACAGACACGAGCTTGACGGAAAAGAGGTGGCACTCGACACAAGAGAGCTGCGGGCCGTTCTCGGCGACGTCTCACTTTCTGAGTTTGACGTTCTTACGTGGATACGCGGCTATCTTGAAGAACAGTATAGCGAAATACAAAAATAACATAAAAAATTTAAGAGCATTTTGCAGAAAGGAACAACGCATGAAATCTTTAGCTGAATTGCAGGCAATCAAAGAAAAAATGAAGGACAAGGTTATTCTTCGCGAGGGTCTGAACCAAGTAAGAGTAGTCGTAGGTATGGCTACCTGCGGTATCGCCGCGGGCGCACGTCCCGTTCTCTCCGCTTTCGTAGAGGGAGTAAACGAGGCAGGCCTTAACGACAAGGTCTCCGTATCCCAGACCGGCTGCGTGGGAATTTGTCAGTTCGAGCCCGTAGTAGAGGTATACGAGTCCGGCAAAGAAAAGGTAACCTACGTCAAGATGACCAAGGAAAAGGTCAGCGAGGTTATCGAAAAGCATCTTAAAGGCGGCAAGGTAGTATCCGAATACACCATTGCTAACGAAAAACTTTGATTTTGGAGGAAACAGAATTATGATTCGTTCACACGTACTTATTTGTGGCGGTACAGGCTGTACCTCATCGGGTAGCAAGGCCGTTCAGGAGGCTTTTGCCAAGAATATCGAGGAAATGGGCCTTTCCGAAGAGGTTAAGCTCGTACAAACGGGCTGCTTCGGTCTTTGCGCGCTCGGTCCTGTCGTTATCGTTTATCCCGACGGTACATTCTACAGCCGTGTAACACCCGACGACGTTAAGGAGATTGTTTCAGAGCATCTTCTTAAGGGTAGAATTGTTGACCGTCTCGTTTACAAGGACACAGGCGACGTTGAGCTTGAGGAGGGCGCACACGTTTCTCTTGGCGACACCACGTTCTATAAATCTCAGAACCGCGTAGTTCTCCGTAACTGCGGTGTTATCGACCCCGACAACATCGAAGAGTATATCGCTATGGACGGTTATCAGGCATTAGGTAAGGTATTAACCGAAATGACTCCTGATGACGTTATTAAAACCGTTACCGATTCAGGTCTTCGCGGACGTGGCGGGGGCGGCTTCCCCACAGGTCGTAAGTGGGCACTTACTGCTCCTAACAAGGCTGACCAAAAATACGTTGTATGTAACGCCGACGAAGGCGACCCCGGCGCATTTATGGACCGTTCAGTTCTTGAAGGCGACCCCCACTGCTTAGTTGAAGCTATGACTATTGCAGGTTACGCTATCGGCGCTACTCAAGGTTACGTTTACGTTCGTGCTGAGTATCCTATCGCTGTTAAGCGTTTGCAGATCGCTATCGATCAGGCTAAGGAATACGGCCTCCTTGGTAAGAACATTTTCGGCTCAGGCTTTGATTTTGATCTTTCCATCCGTCTCGGTGCAGGCGCATTCGTTTGCGGTGAGGAGACTGCTCTTATGACCTCTATTGAGGGTAAGCGCGGCGAGCCCA
>JAZRNI010000043.1:0-5706 GCA_045648105.1 Eubacteriales bacterium
GATTGCAATGAGAAGCAGTTTGGCCAAGTTACAACGCGCACCAAAGAACTGCATCTGCTTTCCAATCTTCATGGCAGAAACACAGCAGGCAATGGCATAGTCATCGCCATATAAGGGACGCATTATGTCGTCGTTTTCATATTGAATTGAGTCTGTGTCTGCCGAAACCTTGGCGCAGAAACGCTTGAAGGCTTCGGGAAGCTTGGTCGACCAAAGAACAGTGAGGTTGGGCTCGGGGGAAGAGCCGAGCGTGTAAAGCGTGTTAAGGATTCTGAAGGAGCTTTTCGTTACAAGCGTCCGTCCGTCCTCGCCCATACCGCCCACAGCCTCGGTAATCCACATCGGGTCACCGCCGAAAAGCTCGTTGTATTCAGGCGTTCTTAAGTGTCTTGCGATACGGAGCTTCATTACGAAATCGTCTATAAGCTCCTGCGCGCCCTCCTCGGTAAGAGTGCCGCTTGCAATATCGCGCTCTATATAAATATCAAAGAAGGTGCTTACTCTGCCAAGCGACATTGCCGCGCCGTTCTGCTCCTTGATTGCGCCAAGATACGCAAAATACGTCCATTGAATAGCCTCTCTTGCGTCCTTTGCGGGCTGGCTTATGTCATAGCCGTACTGCGCCGCCATATCCTTCAAGAAACCGAGGAAGGTAATCTGTCTGTAAAGCTCCTCGTTCTTTCTTATCGTGTCTACGTCAAAATCAAGCGGCGAGAGGGCAGCCTTGTCCTTTTTCTTTTCCTCAATAAGCTTATCTACTCCGTAAAGAGCAACGCGGCGGTAGTCACCGATGATTCTGCCTCTGCCGTAAGCGTCTGGCAAGCCGGTTATTACGTGACATTTTCTTGCCGCTCTCATCTCGTCGGTATACGCGCGGAAAACACCGTCGTTATGCGTGGTGCGGAAACGGAACTCCTCCTCAACCTTCGCGCTTACCTTATATCCGTAAGCCTCGCACGCCTGACGGCACATTCTCATACCGCCAAAGGGGTTCAGCCCTCTCTTTAAGGGGCGGTTTGTTTGCATACCTACGATAAGCTCGTTTGCCTTATCAATATAGCCCGGCGCGTAAGCCGTGAGCGAGGAAACGGTGTCCGTGTCTATATCAAGCACACCGCCGTACTGGCGTTCCAGCGCAAAAAGCGTGTTGAGCTTTTTCATAAGCGCATTAGTGCGCTCGGTAGCCTTGGCGAGAAATTGCGCGTTTCCCGTGTATTCCTTGTAGTTCTTCTGAATGAAATCGCGCACGTTTATTTCATTTGTCCATACACCCTCGGTAAATCCTGCGTGATTTTGATGCAGCATAGCTTTTTTCTCCTTTTGCTCCAAATTCAGTCCAAAAAAGGCAAACCAACTTGGTATAAAGTTGATTTGCCCAGACGGTCGGCGTTAAGATACCGCATTTCCCCGTGGTAAGCCACGTTTTATCCGTCAGTCGTACGGTATCGCTTATTTACGCCATAATTGTAACACAAAAAACACAATTTGTCAATACTGAAGAAACGGATAAATTGTAAAATATTACATAAGACAGTCGAATTTTAATTTTTACGGAGACTTCAATATGATTTCCTTTACCGTCATCACAAAGAAAAATTTTACAAGAACCCTCTGCGAGCTTTTTGAAAGCGAAGAGGAGCGTCTCGCCGTTTTCGGCTTCTTTTCCGAGCTCGAGCTTGAGCTTGATGCAGAGTATGCCGTATGCCGCAGCCGCGGCTGCCTTATAGCTCGCATCTGCCTTGACTCCGAGTACGTCTTTGCCTTTCCCGAGCCGCTAAGTGATAATGCCGATATAAGAGCCGCCGTTACGGATATTGAAAAATACGTAATCAAGGAGGAAATCGCCTTTTCACTCTGCGACGTTCCCAAGGAGTACCTTCATTATCTTGATTCATATCCTCATATGACGCTCGAGGACGGTGACGGAGAGAGCTGCTTTGTAAAGATACTTAACGAGTGTCAGCTCCTCTCCGAAATACCGAGCGAGAGCTGTGGGCGTGTCACCTTAAACGCCTTAAATCAAGACGATATTGAGAGCTACGCGCGCCTTTGTCGGAACGAAGACCTGCTTAAATATTGGGGATACGACTACAGGGGTGACTACGGTGAGGTGAGTGACGAATTTTTCTATCAGAGCCAAAAAAGGGATTTTGAGATGGGCACGTCTGTCACCTTTGCCGTAAGAGGGGAGACGGGTCTTGTCGGTTCGCTTGAGCTTTACGCCTTTGACTATCACCGCGGCGCAGAGATTGACGTTCGTATCGCACCGAGTGAGCAGGGCCGCGGATATGCCTCGCGCGCCTTGGAGCTTGCCGTGATAATAGCGCGTAAAATGGGGCTCTCGAGTCTGAAAGCCAGAGTTATGAACGAAAACACAGCTTCGCTTCGCCTTTTTGAAAAATACGCAAAGCGACTGCAGCGCGACGAAAAAACATCGCTGTATATACTTGACATTTAAAGCCGCGCGGTATATAATAAAACTGCAAAATAAATATTTTCAGGGAGACAGATTTTTATGAATTACTATCTTGCAATAGACATCGGCGCATCAAGCGGCCGTCACATCGTCGGATATATGGAGAACGGTGAGCTTAAAACCGAGGAAATCTACCGCTTCCCGAACGGTATGGATAAGCTTGACGGACATCTCGTATGGGATACCGACAGATTATTCTCCGAAATTAAAGAGGGTATAAAGAGGAGCTTTGCGCTCTATAAGAATATCAAGAGCCTGTCAATCGATACCTGGGGCGTTGACTACGTTCTCTTCCGCGGAGACGAGGAGCTAAAGCCCGCCTACGCCTACAGAGACGCGAGAATGGATGCGGTAATCGACAAGGTCCACGCAATTATCCCACACGAAAAGCTCTATGAAAAAACAGGCATCGAGTTTCAGAAATTTAACACGGTATACCAGCTATACGCCGATAAGGTGGCAGGCAGGCTTGAGGGCGTTACCGATTTTCTTATGCTCCCCGAGTACTTTATGTACCGCTTGACGGGCGTTAAGAAAAAGGAATTTTGCGAGGGTACTACCACCTCGCTTGTCAACGTAAAGACACGTGAGCTTGACGGTGACATCTTCGATGCGCTCGGATACCCCAAGGCTATGATTAAGCCCCTCTGCTATCCCGGCACGCTCGTCGGCAGACTTACAGCGGAGCTTGAGGCGGAGCTTGGCGGAAATACCGACGTCGTATTTTGCCCCACGCACGATACGGCAAGCGCGGTTGACGCTATTGAAATGCAAGAAAATTCGCCCTACATATCATCGGGCACCTGGTCGCTTCTCGGTGTCAGAACAAACGATGCGATTACCGACGAGGGCAGCCGTATTGCAGGCTACTCCAACGAGGGCGGCGTAGGCTACTACCGCTATCAGAAAAATATTACGGGTATGTGGCTTGTTCAGAGCCTTCGCAGCGAGCTTTGCCCCGATACCTCTTATACCGATATCGTTAAAATGGCAGAGGCGTCCTCGTATACCGAGACCTTCGACGTAAATTCACCTCTTTTCTCCGCGCCCGAAAGTATGTGCGAGGCCATAAAGAGTGACCTTGTCAGCCGTGGATTTAAGGCTCCCGAGACTGCGGGCGACTATTTCAATTCCGCGTACGTCAGCCTCGCCAACGGCTATAAAAGGGCTATTGCGGATATGGAAAAGAATACGGGCAAGACCTACAGCTCAATATACATCGTCGGCGGCGGCGCGAAGAACGCTTACCTTAACGCGCTGACCGAAAAAATCACCGGTAAAAAGGTTATAGCCCTGCCCATCGAGGCTACCGCGCTCGGCAACCTTAAAACGCAAATGAAGAGAAACGGCGAAATTTAATACAATTTTATAAAAAACTCTTGCTTTTTCAAAAATTATGTGCTAAAATATTCCTATGTGATTTTTGAGTGCGTTTTTTCGCACAAAAGGCATAGAATTCTTCAAGGAGGAAATAAATAATGATAGGTGAATATATACTTCTCGCATTGCTCTTGCTTTCAGCGGTGTTCATCACAGGCGCTGTGCTTTTCCAGAGATCTGAAAAGGACGGTCTTTCGGGCACTATCGTTGGCGGGTCGGAAACCTATTACGGTAAGGAAAAGGCGGTTCACACCGACAGACTCCTTAATAAGTGGACTTTGATTGTAGGCATAGTATTCGTTCTTGCGGTTGTGGCTGTTTACGTTATCCAGCCTGACTACGCTCATAGCGAAAACAACCTTGATTATTGGGAGAAGCTCTCTGAGTTTTCTTCTATATTCTCATAATAATTAACGTCCTTTAGCAGGGCTGTCTCATTTCGGTTTTGAGACAGCCCTGCTTGCTTTCCCGCCTTAAAAAAGAAAGGAAAATATAATATTGAAAACCAAAGGAAATAAAAATAAGAATTTTCTTAAGTCAAAGCGCAATACACATAAGCGCAAAAGCCGCCGTCAGTATATAGATAATATCCTCGCTGAGATAAAAGCCAGCGGCGTCGGCACCGACTCGCTCAGTATTACCTACACCAAATCAAGTCCCAAGCGCTCGCGCGTCCAACAGAAAAAAAGGGTGGAAAAGGTGACACGGGGTATATTCTCGCTGTCAAAAAGCGGCTTTGGCTTCGTAAAGGGCGAGGACGGATACGAAAAAGACGTCTTTATCCCCGAGTCAAATACTCTCGGCGCCTTGACGGGCGATGAGGTTGAGATTTCGTATCATATATACTTTGACAGCCTTGGCACCGAGCGCACCGAGGGCAGAGTTACGAAAATACTCGAATTCGGTCTGCGTACCGTTATCGGCACCGTCGCGTACAAGCGCGACAAAATCCGCCGCGGCTACGGCTATAGCGCCTATCTCGTTCCCGACGACCCCAAAATCTCAATCGAGCCGTATATAAGCGACACGGCAGGCGCGCGCGAGGGCGAGAAGGTACAGCTCCTTTTAAAGCGTAAAAGAGACAGGGGCGCCGTCGAGGGCAGCGTCATAGCGAGATACGGCGACACGTATTCCAAAAACGCAAATTACGAGGCTATACTTGCCGAGTATGAAATCCCAACGGAATTTTCCCGCGAGGAGCTTTCAGAGGCGGAGTTCTTTTCATCAATGCCCATAAGCGATACCGACAGAGTACGGCGCGACGGTGAAATTATCTTCACTATCGACTCCGAGAGCGCAAAGGATCTTGACGACGCAATCTCCTTAAGACGCACGAAGGACGGCTATAAGCTCGGCGTTCATATAGCCGACGTCTCACATTACGTTAAGGAGCGCACGCATCTTGACCGCGCCGTTATGAGCCGCGGCACCAGCGTTTATTTTACCGACAAGGTCGTGCCGATGCTGCCGAAAAGCCTTTCAAACGGTGCCTGCTCCTTAAATCCGGGCGAGGAAAAGTATGCGCTCAGCGCAATAATCAAGCTCGATAATGAGGGCGAGATAGTCTCGTCAGTGCTGGAAAAATCAATAATAAAAAGCCGTATAAAGGGTATATACAGCGAGATAAATTCCATTTTCGAAGGAAGAGCTACAAGCAAAATACGCGCAAAATATAAGCCCCTTATTCCCACGCTTAACAAAATGCGCGAGCTTTACCTTATATTAAAGGAAAAAAGCGATAAAAGAGGAGCGCTTGAGCTTGAGAGCGCGGAGAGTGAAATACTGCTTGACGAGCGCGGCGAGGTCGTCGATATCGTAAGGCGCGAGCGCGGCGACAGCGAAAAAATGAT
>JAZRNI010000044.1:0-7201 GCA_045648105.1 Eubacteriales bacterium
CTTAAAAACATATCGGCGCCCGTCTCTGCCCTGCCCGCAATTCTAACGCCGCCAAGCGTGAAATAAGTCCATTCGTCACCGAAAATTCTGAGGTTTTTCGGCAAGGGCTGTCCGCTGTCGGAAACGGCGCTTTTCTCGTGATTTCCCGCAAGATAAAAGAAGGTTATGCTCTGTGCCCTCTCGATATTTGAGAGAACGAAGCTTAGCGCCTTTGCTGAAAGACGAGCGCTGTCAAAGAGGTCGCCCGCGATAATTACCGCATCGACTCCGAGGGCGAGCGCCTCGTCTACAAGGGAGCGGAACGATAAGAGAAGCTCCGATTTGCGCTCGCGCGCCTTTATGGGCGAAAGCTTGCTTGTAAGGGGTGAATTTATATGTAAATCCGAGGTGTGTATAAATTTCATTCGGGATGCTCCTTTCTTCCGGTGTTCTTACTGAATATTTTACATTTTTCTTCTCGCTTTGTCAAGGGAAAACGCATAAGGTCACCTGCTTTTTCGAGAAAGCCCTATATTTTAAGGGGTCACTTGACTTTTACGCTTTCGTGTGATAAAATGGATAGGTATGACAGTTACTTTAGCATTCCAAATAAATTGAAAGGTGTATTTCATTTATGCTTACGAGGGATTATGCAATAGTACGGAATTTCAAAATAGAGGGCGAGTGCGTAGACTCCGTTCCCTTCGGCTCGGGGCACATCAACGATACGAGGCTTCTGACTCTCAAAACGCAAAACGGAGAAAAAAAGTATATTTTACAGAGGATAAATCATAAGGTGTTTTTAGACCCTGCGGCGCTGATGAACAACTTTTGCGGCGTTACGGAATATCTGAGGCGCGCTATCGAGGAGCGCGGCGGCGACACGGAGAGGGAGACTCTCAACGTCATTGACGCAAGGGACGGTAAGCATTACTACAAGGATGAGGACGGCAGCTACTGGCGCCTGCTCACCTACATTACGGACTCTATTACGTACGACAAGGTCGAAAGACCCGAGCAGTTCTACGATAGCGCGCTTGCCTTTGGCAACTTCCAGTATATGCTGCGCGACTATCCCGCACATACTCTGTTTGAGACTATACCCAATTTCCACAACACCCCCGACAGAATGGCAAAGCTGCGCGAGGCAATAAAGGCCGACGTATGCAAGAGAGCGGAGTCGGTGAAAAAAGAAATTGAATTTGCGCTTGAAAGAACGGATTTTGCAAATACTCTTGAAAAGGCGCACAAGGAAGGCAGACTTCCCCTGCGCGTAACGCACAACGACACGAAGCTCAACAACATTCTTTTCGACAAGAATACGCTGAAGCCGATTTGCGTTTGCGACCTCGATACGATTATGCCGGGCTACTCGGTCAACGATTTCGGCGACTCTATCCGCTTTGGCGCAAGCACGGCGCTTGAGGACGAGCGCGACCTTAGCCTCGTTAATTTCGATATGAGCCTCTACGAGCTTTACGTAAAGGGCTTTATCGAGGGGGCAAAGGGCGGACTTACCGAAAGCGAGCTTGAGCTTTTGCCCTACGGCGCGATTATGATGACCTTTGAGTGCGGAGTGAGATTCCTTACGGACTATCTTTCGGGAGACGGCTATTTCAAAATTCACCGTGAGGGACACAATCTCGACAGGGCGAGAAACCAGTTCAAGCTCGTATCTGATATGGAAAATCAGCTTGAGCTTATGAAAGCGACGGTTAAAAAATATACGCTCTAAAGCCGCGATTTAAGATATTTTGAGTCTTTGGCAGGCTCGCAACCGCAGCTTGCGGTAAAATTCAATGCAAAGTTGCTTGAATGTTCACCAAAAAATGCGTATAATAAAGAAAGAAACATATTGAAAATGTATAAATCAAGGAGTAAACGATGATTAAAATTATTTGCAGAAGCACCAACGAAGAGGTAGGACGCGCGGCGGCAGGCGTAATTGCCGAGATAGTAAAGAAAAAGCCAGACGCTGTGCTGGGACTTGCTACGGGCTCATCGCCCCTCAGCACCTATGCGTCTCTTATCGAGATGTGTAAAAACGGAGAGCTTTCGTTCAAGGACGTCAAGAGCGTAAACCTTGACGAGTACGTGGGACTAACGCCGGAGCACGACCAGAGCTACGCATACTTTATGAGCACGAATCTTTTTAATCATATCGACATAGACAAGAGCAACACCAATCTTCCGAGCGGTATCGCAAAGGACCCTCTCGAGGAGTGCAAGAGATACGACGCGGTTACAAAGAGCATGGGCGGAGTTGACGTGCAGGTGCTCGGCATCGGCCACAACGGACACATCGGCTTCAACGAGCCTGCGGACAGCTTCTCCAAGGGCACGGGCCACGTAATTCTCACAGACTCGACCATTGATGCAAACGCGCGCTTCTTTGCATCGCGCGACGAGGTTCCCACGAGCGCACTTTCCATGGGCATAGGTCAGATTATGGAAGCTGACAAAATCCTTATGATTGCTCTTGGCAAGGGCAAGGCTGAGATACTTGAGAAGGCGTTTTTCGGAGAGGTTACTCCCCGCGTGCCCGCATCAATTCTCCAGTTCTTCAAGGGTGAATGTATACTCGTAGCAGACGAGGACGCGCTTTCACTCATCAAAGAAAAGCATCCTGAGTTTAGCTTCGCTTAAGTTCTTTTTAAAAAAACGCAGGCTCCCAAATCTAAGGAGTCTGCGTTTTTTTAAGTTGTCATTTCTTTTTCTTTAGTAAATCGCGTATTTCCGAAAGAAGCTCAGCGCAGGAAAGAAGCTTTTGCTTTTCCTCCTCTGCCTTAGCCTTAGCCGCTGCTTCCTCTTTTGCGAGTCTTGCAGCCTCTTCCTCTGCCGCCTTAGCCGCTGCTTCCTCTTCTGCCTTTTTGCGTGCGATTTCCTCCTCGTTTTCATGGCTGAGCATTTCCTTTACGTTGCTCGAAAGCTTACGCGCCTTGGCAGAAAGCTTGGAGAAGATACGCAAGACGAGAAATAGCGTCAGAGCAATCATCAGAAAGTCGAGGATCGTCTGGATAAGGTTACCGTACATAATAGCAACCTCGGCTACCTCAACAGTTACTCCGTCAGATGCGTATACTGCCTCGCGCAGCACCCATTTCATGGTAGAAAAGTCGCTGCTGCCGGTAAAGAGCGCGATAAGGGGACCGATGACGCCCTTGTTGAACGCGGTTACTATTGCCGTAAAAGCCGCGGCAACGGCAACACCGACTGCCATATCGACGACGTTTCCGCGCGATATGAATTTTTTGAAATCAGCCCAAAATTGTTTCATTTTACTGTTCCTTTCTCAAAAGTTAAATATTTTAGCTTAAATAGAAGCGCTTACGAAGTGACTCCCGCAGGGGCTTTACTGAGGCGATGATGATAAGCATAATTCCGAAAAGCGAGAGAGCTATCATCGGGTAATACGCCCACATAAGCCTGTCTGCAAGATGAAAAACACGGTTTAAAAGCCATTCCAAAAGAACGGTGAAAAATCCCGTTGCTATAAGCGCGCCGCCCGCGACGTAGAGAAGTCCGCGACGCACGTAGCGGTGTATTGCCACGGAGCTCAATGCTATAAGAGCGAGAGCGCCCGTTACCGGAAGCGCAAAGGAGAAAAACCAGTCTCCCATAAGCGCATAGTTGACGTAAAAAAGATACAGCGCCAAGACCGAAAAGTCAGCTGAGAGAAAAATCAGAGGGCTCCTGCGCCTAAACCACAGCGGAAAGAGAAAGACGGTATAGGCAAGCACCATTCCGCCGACGGCGTAGCCGCCCCAGGTAAACTGTCCGTTCAGATTGTAGTCGCATATTGCCGTTATGATTATGGCTATGCCGAAAAGGAAGGCGAGAACGAAATACACGCCCCTCGGGCTTATCTTTTCCTCAAACGAGACGAACTCGGGGTACTGACGCGCTTCTTCCTTTGGAAAGCCGGGGTAATATACCGGAGTTTTACAGAGCGGACACGCCTTTTCGCTATCCGCAAGCTCAACACCGCATTTAACACAGTACACTTTCTTTCTCCTTTCTATCTTTGGTTGCTCTCAAGCTTTACGTGTATGCCGTCCTCGGAAAGAACCCTGTAAAGCTCTCTTTCAAGACGGGGCTCCGTTATGTTACGGGTAATACCGAGATAGGTCAGACCGTTATAGCTTATGGCAGATGCGTTGTAGGGCGCGTTTGACTGTACGCTTAAAATGAAGTCAAGGCGCCTTACGTATTCCTTTAGTGTGTCGGGAAGCTCGACGACTCCGAGGTTAGACAGGGAGAGCATGGATTTTCTCTCGCCGAAAAGCAGGAAAACCAAACGCATCACCGCGTTTTTAAGAAAGAGCGGAACGATTTTTAAAAGCTTGTTTTCCTCGTCCTTGACATTCGTTTTTATTTTCGCCGACATATAATTTTTGTTTATTTCCATGCACATCTGATGGTAGACGAGCTTTGCGATTTCCTCTAAGGTATATTTACCGAGTCTCGTATCTATGCCCGGCGTTGTGTAGAGCGCGAAATTACGCAGAGTGTTACTGCCGTAAAGCCGTCTTAAATCTACGGGGATAAGCACCTTTACGGGCTTTTGCCGTCTTTCGTAGGGGCAGTCGATATTTTGCAGAGCTATACCTGCCTTGATGATGGCGGCGGCAAGAAAGGCTGTGACGGTAACGCCAAGCGCCTTTGCCCTTTTATGAATACTTTGCGAGTCTAAAATAAAGGTAGTTATGTGCCTGAAGCCGTCCTCCTCGGTATCTCCGTATATGCGGTAGGAATTAGGCTCGCGGCGCGAGAGCGCAACGTGGCCGCTATGCTTAAAGAAGCTGTCCTCAAGCTCAGAGTCGCTTGGCTCCTCAAGCCTGTCAAGCACACCGTGCGTTGCAGGGACACTCACGTCGTACCTTTGGTACACGTACTCACTTATAAGCGATTTTAAGAACGTCAGGCCGCCGCTGCCGTCGGTCAGCGAGTGGAAAAACTCGACTGCTATTCTGTTTTTATATACGAGAACGCGGAAGGCGCACTTGCGTATTTGCTTAAAGGACATACGCGAGAGCGGATAGGGCTTTTCGTCTATAGGTGCGGGGGCGTGCGCGATTTCTTCAAGATAATACCAAAACACGCCTCGCCTGAGTCTTACTGAAATTGACGGAAAGCGTCTTACCGTAACGTCGAGGGCGGACTGCAAAATTTCCCTGTCTATATCGTCCTTAAGGCTCGCGCTGAGTCTGAAGACGTTTGTCCAGCTGTTGGTAGCTGCCGCGGGATAAATTTTTGCCGAGTTATCAAGCTGCATCCAGCGAAGCTTTCTCTGAGAGTCGCGCGGAAGCACCTGCTTTAAAAAGCGGTTGATAATGTCAAAATCCTCTTTACTGCTCCTGAGGGAGTAGAGGTGATATGCGTGCCACATCCCTGCTCTTACGACGAGCTTATTTTCAACGTTATAGTACGAAAGCCTTTTGGACATGGTCTCGGCATCCGAGAGGAGTATTTCGTCACCCCCAGCAAAGATAAGAGACGGGCTAAGACCCGAAAGGTCTGCGAAAGCGGGAGAGACGAGCGGATTTTTTCGCAGCTCCGAGCTTTTCGCATCGGGCGTTTTCCGTTTTACTTTTTTAGGCTTATTTTTAATATCGCAGGTCTCGCCGATATAGGACGAGGCAAAGAAGTCGAGCCTTTCCTTGGTTAAGGACGGGTCTCTGCTTTTATTCGTCTCGTAGCTCTCGCCGCTTAAGGTGAGGTCGCACCAGGGGGAGATTGCGATAATACCCGCTGGCTGAGGCAAGGAAAGCTCCTTGAGTCTTAAGCACACAGCGTAGCAAAGGCCGCCGCCCGCGCTCTCGCCCGCGAGGACGATATTTTCACACGGGTAGCCGCTGTCAAGTAAATATCGGTATGCCAGAACGCACTCGTCAACTGCCTTTGGGAAAGGGCTTTCGGGCGCAAGCGAGTATTCTACCGCTGCAACACGTATATTACATTCACCCGAGAGAACCGATGCAAAGCCCGAGGCGTATTCAAGCGTACCTGCGGTATATCCGCCGCCGTGCAGGTACAGTATAACCGCGCGTCTGATTTCGTCACGCGGAACGACCATAGCGCCCTTGATGCCGTTCAAATCGAGCGGATGCACCACGGTCTCTTTTCTGTACGCGAAGCGCAGAAGCCTGCCGAGCCTGTCCTGTACGTTCCTCGTCAGCTCAAGGCTTGACGAATCGACGAGCGACTTTGTGAGCTCCAGCTGAGTCCTTATAAATCTATCTGAAAATTTCATAGCTTACTCCTACGAAAGTAATTATACATTACTTTTAAGGCTTTGTCAAGGTTGACATATTTATAAAAATGGTATAAAATATAAAGAAAACGGCACTGAGGCGGGAGAATATATGAACTATACTGACAGAGAGAGGCTGAAAAGGCTTGTACGCACCTTCGATTTGAATTACCGGGTGAGCCATCTTTACCAAAGCTATCTTGAGCTTTTTCCCACGGCTATAAGCCGTGATATGATAGACGAGCTTACCGACGGCGCGAGCTTTAGCAAGGAGGACGGCATAGTAGCGCTTCTTACGGAGCTTTTCGGTCTTAAGCGTGAGAATCCCGACGATATTGAGATTATCAAGTACTACCTTACCCCCTCGGTCAGAGTGCTGAACACGCGCCGTTACACGGAGAACCCTTACTTTAAGAGAGTCAAAATCCCCACCGTATCGGACGGAGAGTGGGAGCTGAGAACTGAGACCTACCCGGCTTACAGGGCGTTTACCGCGGGGGATATGATAATCTCGCAGGATTTCAGCGAGTACTGCCCGATTGGATTTTTCGAGGAGGATTTTTCGTTTCCCGCCGTGCTTGAAAACGGCAACGAGTGGATGACTCTTACGCCTGTTGATATGGACACCTGCGAGACGGCTATAAAAAAGGCACGCGGTCGGGTCGTAACCTTCGGGCTGGGACTTGGCTATTACGCTTATATGGCGTCGCTCAAGGAAAGCGTCGAGAGCGTGACGGTGGTAGAACGGAGCGAGAAGGTCATCGCGCTTTTTGAAAAATATATAAGGCCTCAGCTTGATACGGGCGAGAAAATAAGGATAGTAAAAGCCGACGCCTTTGAGTACGCAAAAAACGAAATGCCGCGCGAGAATTTTGATTACGCCTTCGTTGACATATGGCGCGATGCGTCTGACGGAGCGGTCGCTTACAGGAGGATGAAGGCGCATGAGAGCAAGACGGATCGTAGCCA
>JAZRNI010000045.1:0-3888 GCA_045648105.1 Eubacteriales bacterium
CCTACAACGGCGGTGTCACTAACTCGAACGTAACCGAGGGCGAGCTTTCAACGGGCATCACTCTTACGAAAATTGCCCTCAGCTCCGGATACACGCAAGGCAGCGAGCTTGTTTATCTCGTTGCAGTTACAAATAACGGTGCGGCAATGACTGACGCGCGAGTAACGGACGACCTCGGCGCATACACCGTAGGCGCCTCTACCGTATATCCGCTTGAATACGTCGAGGGCTCTGTGCTTTTGTTCAGAGACGGAGCTTTGGATACTGCCCCTTCGGTAATTGATGCTCAGCCTCTCACCTTCGGTGCTATCGCAGTTCCTGCGGCAAGCTACGCGCAGGACCTTGTAAGCGGTGTTATCACCACCACGCCCGGCAACGCAGTTTTGGTAGTAACGGGAACGGTGTAAGAGCTGTGACTTGATAATCTCTGAAAAAGCGGATTTCTCGTTAAGAATCCGCATAAATTAAGAGAAAAATAAAAAGAAAGCCTGCGAAATATCGTGATACTTTTAACGGAGTATTCACGCTATTTCGCAGGCCCTTTGACCTTAATACGGTATATATGCTTTTTTAATCCTCATTGCGATTTTCGGTCTGTCGGAAAGGTCTGTGGGAATATTTGCGATTTCGTCCACTACCTCCATTCCCGAGATAACCTTGCCAAACGATGCGTAAAGACCGTCAAGATGAGGCGCAGCCTCGTGCATAATGAAAAATTGGCTTGATGCGGAGTTGGGGCTCTGAGAGCGCGCCATTGAAATAACTCCTCTTTCGTGCTTTAAGGGATTGTCGTGCCCGTTCATAGCAAACTCGCCGACGATTTTTTCAGTCGCGCCGCCCATACCGTTGCCAAGCGGGTCTCCGCCCTGTATCATAAAGCCCTTGATGACTCTATGGAATATAAGGCCGTCGTAAAAGCCCTCGCTGACGAGCTTTTCAAAATTCTTAACGGTCACAGGCGCGATTTCGGGGTAGAGCTCAAGCTCGATTTTTCCGCCGTTTTCCATTTCGATAACTACCATAACTAATTTAAACCTCACTTTTGTTATATTTTTCTAAAATTTTGTTTATAATGAATCTGGGGGTGATAAAAACGAATAAAGAAAGAATCGAATATTTTTCTCATCTTGCGCTATTGATTCTGCTCTCGATTTTCTCGGCGTACCTGTTTATAAGGTTCATATTGCTTGCCATACTGCCTTTTCTTATCGCGTGGACGGTTGCGTTTTCCGTGCGCCCTATGGCGGCGCGCTTCAGCGAGGCGGCAAAGCTTCCCAAAAGAGTGGTGAGTGCCATTATCGGCACCGTATCAATACTATGTATTCTTACCCTTACCGTCGGTATAGTAATTTACGCGCTGAGCGAGGCGTGGGACCTTCTTTCCCGCCTTAACGAGGATAAGGAAATCTACGAAATACTTAAAAGGCTGCTTAACCCCTTAGAGATATTTTTTGAAAACCAGGAGGGAAGCGAGGAGCTGAAAAATCAGATATCCTCTGCCATCAGCAGTGCGCTGTCGGGCGCGCTGTCGAGCATCGTGTCCTTCTTGACCGGCTTTGTATCGTCCGTTCCGCGCGTCGTTATTTTCATTATTGTAACCTCGCTCTCAACGGTGTACTTTTGCGTTGATTTGGAACGGGTCAACGCTGCTGTAAAATCAATTCTGCCAAAGAGGGCGTCCTTATGGCTCACGGAGTTCAAGGACCGCTTTCTTTTAACTATGCTCAAATACCTGCGCTCGTATCTGTTTCTTATGCTTTTTACCTTCGTGATAATGATTTTCGGGTTTATGATTATGAAAATCCCCTTCGCGATTATGCTTGCCTTTCTCGTTGCGCTCCTCGATGCGCTTCCGCTTATCGGCATTGGCACGGTGCTTTTGCCTTGGGGCGTTTTCGAGATGCTGTTCGGCTCGTTTTCACGGGGGGTCGGGCTCTTCATACTGTTCGGGGTCGCGTGGCTTCTGCGCCAGCTGCTGGAGCCGAAAATCGTCGGCAAAAACCTTGGAGTCCATCCCTTGATAAGCCTTGTTCTGCTCTATATCGGCTACTCGTTCTTCGGCTTTTTCGGACTCCTTTGCGTGCCACTCGGTGTCGTTATATTGGAGATTTTACTGAAAAAGGATGAGAAAATCAAATAAAAATAATCTTTCCGCCGTCAAAGAGTGGCTCATCCGAGAGGGAGACGTATTTCATACCGCAATCCGAAATCGCCCCCTTGATTATATCCTTATCGGGGTGCAAATCAGCGTTCCCGAGAAAATATACGCACCCGCCGTAAACGCCTGCTGCGCCGCCTATAAAGCCGTATCGGCGCGTGGGCAGCTCTATATGTCCCTCGCTTATTTCGTATACCCTAACGCCGTTTTCGCTGAGAATTTTTTTCATACCTCGGTCGGCAGTAACGGCAGTCCGCTCGTCGAGCTTCAATACCGTGCAGTTCGGGTATCCCTGCCTCGTATGCACGGTTTTCAGCCCTTGCGACTTTGCGTATTCGAGCACGGACTGTGAAATACTGTCGCTTTTACAAAAAAGGCAATTATCAAACCTCACGGCATTGTATATAGAGTCGCAAGGATAGCCTTCCTTTAAAATATCGTCGCTGAGCGTAAAGCTCGTATTGCTCATTTTCCGTATATCCTCAAAAATCCACGGTGCGCCCTCAAGGTAATCGGCAGAGGTGATAAGCCTGCCTCGGTCGTAGAACGCAAGTATATCGGGGTGCGAGCCTACGTCCTCGGAAAGGCGCGGACTCTTTTTAAAAGAAATCGGGTAAAAGCCGAGCAAGCAAAGGCGCGTCTTAATCCTTTCGCTCACTCTTTCGTCAATCAATGCAAGAGTCATAGCGCGTGTCCTTTCTGAGACTTAATAAAAGCAAAAATGAGGTACTCGCTAATCAGTACCTCATTTTTAAGTTTAGAGTTATGAGGCTCGCTTATGCTTGCCGTTATGAGCTTGCCGTCGGCAAGCGTTATGAAATGATTGCTTTTACTTAAAGCTTGGCTGGTCAATCATAACGATACGAAGTATCTTATAACTCATAACTTGCCCGCAAGGGCAATCATAGTTTAGCTCATCACGCTATCAAGCGCGCTCAATCTTCCCAGAACGAAGGCAACGGGAGCAAACATACACAGAGCAGTTCGTGCCGTCTACAACGGCCTTAACCTTGCGGATGTTGGGCTTCCAAGTTCTGTTTGTCTTACGGTTGGAGTGGGAAACATTGTGTCCAAAAGCAACACCCTTACCGCATACGCTACACTTAGCCATTTTAATACCTCCTCAATTCCAGCCAATTTTGGCTGTCCATAAATCAACGCATATTATTCTAACACATAATTTTATAAAATGCAAGTCCTTTTTCAAAAAAAGTTGCAAATATTTTAAAATGCGTAAAAAAGCATGTCATATATCAATCAAGGCGAAAGTCCTGTATCTCATCAAGCAGCAGGGAATAATCAGTCCATTTTCCACAAACATAATGCCGCAATTTTGTAAATCTTTCAATCGTTGCGCCGGTTCGAATCTGTCTACAGACCCGAAAAGCCCGAAATGCATCTGCAAAATTCTGAAAAGGTTTAGAGTTGAAAAGCTTTTAGTGATATGCTGACTTCGTCAGCGTGATATTTTTGCTTTGGCAAAAGTGATATTGAAGCCTTGCGGCTTCAGTGATATTATATTCGCCCCAAAAACTCGGCTTTGAACGCAAATAGGCGTCAAAGCCGCAATACCACTCGGCGTAAGCCGAATACCACTGCGAAGCAATATCACTCGCCGAAGGCGAATATAACTGAAAAAAGCACATCTGCTTTGCAGACGTGCTTTTTTCTGGCAGGGGTAGCTGGATTCGGACCAACGAATGCAAGAGTCAAAGTCTTGTGCCTTACCG
>JAZRNI010000046.1:0-1843 GCA_045648105.1 Eubacteriales bacterium
TGCCACGAGCACGAGCATCATCACGAGCACGGAGAGCATTGCGACTGTGGCTGCCACGAGCACGAGCATCATCACGCCGAAGAGATTTTCTCAAGCGTCGGTGTTGAAACCTCTAAGAGGTTTTCCAAAGAGAAAATAGAGGAAATTTTAAACGAGCTTGACGAAAGCGATGACTGCGGTATGGTTTTGAGAGCCAAAGGCATAGTTGAAGGCGAGGACGGCAAGTGGATTCATTTTGACTATATCCCCGGCGAGATAAACGTAAGAAACGGCTCTGCGGAAATCATAGGCAGACTTTGCGTTATCGGCTCAAAGATAGATAAAGAAAAAATCAAGGAGCTGTTTGGTGTATAATTGATGGAAGTAGCAGTATATTTATTCACGGGATTTTTGGATGCGGGTAAGACCTCATTTATAAAAGAGACGATGAAGGACCCCAATTTCAATGACGGAAAGCGCAAGTATCTCCTTATACAGTGCGAGGAGGGCGAGGAAGAGCTTTTGCCTGAGGAAACCTTGGAAAACGTCAGTGTCGTAAGCCTTGCAGAGCCTGACCGTCTTACTCCCGACAGGCTCAGCGCACAGACAAAGAGAGCAGGAGCAAGCATCGTCATTATAGAGTATAACGGAATGTGGACACTTGACAAGCTTTATAACGCATTGCCGAGCGATTGGATGGTTTACCAAGAGGTTTTCATTGCCGACTCAAATACAATTCTCTCATACAACTCAAATATGAGACAGCTTGTTGTGGACAAGCTTACGAGCGCTGAGATGGTGGTTTTTAACAGAGTAGCGGACGGTGATGACCGTATGCCGTATCATAAGCTCGTTCGCGGAGTTTCGCGTGCGGCTAATATATGCTACGAAAATCAAAAGGGCGAGATTGAATTTGACGATATAGAGGACCCGCTTCCTTTTGATATTAACGCGAGCGTTATCGAAATTAAGGACGAGGATTTCGCTATTTTTTACCGCGACATGAGCGAGGATTTTGAAAAGTACAAGGATAAAACCGTTCGTTTCAAGGGTATTTGCGCTCTTGACCCGTCGCTTAAGAGCAATGAATTTGCGATAGGAAGGCATATTATGACCTGCTGTGAGGCAGATATCGCATATCGTGGCGTGGTGGCAAAATCAAAGCTCAAAAATCAAGTTTCAACACGCGACTGGGTAACAGTTGAGGGAAAGCTGATTGAGGAGTATTCGCCGCTATATAGGTCAAGGGGACCTGTATTGCACGTGGAAAAAATAGAAAAGACAACAAAACCCGACGTAGAGGTAGCGACATTTTATTGATGAAGGAATGTGTTATGTTGAAGCAAAACGGTAAATTTTCGTTTTCTATATATTCGGAAAGCGGTGACGGTATTCTTGTTCACCCGAGAGTGCACGGTGACTCAATGGAGATATTCGAGGTCGTCTCGGGAAACGTAAGAGTAGCAATAGGAACTCAGATTTTTGACGTCGGAGCCGGCAATTTTATATACGTTCCACCGACTCTTGTCTTAAGAGTCGATGCGCTTAGCGGTACATCGGCTATAAGAGGTATGATTTTTGAATCGTCTATTCTAACCGATAATATGGATAATTTCGAAAACGAAATTCTTTATATGTTTTATCTTCAGTCTCAGAATATGATAAACGTCTTTGACGCATCGCATCCCGTATATCCTATACTTAAAAAATATATGCAGGACTCCTATGACGAGAGCATTTCAAAGGACGTTTGCTATAAGCTTCCCATCCGCGCCAGCATATATATTATGATGACTTCAATGCTTCGTTCGTACTGCGGATGTAAGGATGAGTCGGATAAGATAATTTACCACAACGTACTAAG
>JAZRNI010000047.1:0-4487 GCA_045648105.1 Eubacteriales bacterium
CAAGGTTGGTTTTATCCGCACAGTCCTCGACGACGTCGTGTAGGAGCGCGGCGCAAATAGAATCGGTGTCAAGACCTAAATCGCATACGATACAAGCAACTGCGACAGGATGTGAGATGTATGGCTCACCGCTCTGTCTGAATTGGCCCTCGTGCAGAGATTTTGCGTACTCGAACGCTTCTTTTATTTTCTGAATATCGTAATTTTTATCATTTTTCTCAACAGCGTTGAGAAGTGGTTGCAGTTCAGTATTCATATCTTAATCCGGTTAACTAATAACTTTCCTTTGTTGCAGTCTCAGTCTGCGAAGTAAATTTGATTTATCAAGCTCCGTCTTTGAGGTTGAATAATGAAGCGTGAATTTATAGGCTTCGTTTTTGTATTCTTCAATTCCGATAAGGTTAAGCTCGGTGAAAACCTTGATCATAACCTTGAGCTTTATGTAGTTGATTTTATTTTGTGAATGTAAGCCGGAGAGCTTTGAGCAAAGATCTCTGTGCTCGAAGGTGTCATTTCCGCTTCTTACCGATGCGTTCAAGAATCTGTAGACATATGCAAAATCATCGCGCGACGGAAGTACGTTCTCCGACACGTCAAAATTAGCACCGTTCCAGATTTGCTCAAAGCGCGCAATTTCGTCCTGAGCCTTCTTGTGTTGTGACGCGGAGGGACGGATATCCTTGATGATAAGCTGCAGACTTCTTCTGCCAAGCCACTCGTTTATATCTACGTTGAATATTGCGTCAACCTTGTCGCCGTTGTATATTCCCAGTGTTTCGGGACTGTTGGAAAAATACATAGCCGAGACGGTGCTTCTGCCGTCCGTCAAGGTGAGTCTTGTATGGCGGCCGTCGCTTATTGCCGATATCTCCCCTACCACGAGATCGTGAATGGCGAATGAGGGCTGGGGATTGCCGACACCGTAGGGCTCAAGCTTCTGAAGCTGTTGAGCAAGAGTGAAATTGAGGTCGGAAAATTCAAGCTCGCAATCTACGTCGAGCGTAGGTGTAAGGTCCTCATCGGAAAGGTTTTCACGCGCGTACGCATTAACGCTTTCTATAAACTGCGGAAGCTTCTCTCGTGTTACGGACAGACCTGCGGCAAGCTCGTGGCCGCCGTATTTTACGAGATGGTCAGAGCAAGCGACGAGAGCGTCAACAAGGTTAAGGCCCTTGATGCTTCGTCCTGAGCCCTTGCCGACGTCGGAAGAAAACTCGCCGCCATCATTCCCTTCAAATGAAATGAGGATGCACGGACGGGAGTATTTTTCGGTTATGCGCGAAGCAACGATACCGATAACTCCGTGATGCCAGTTATCAGCGTCAAGCACGATAACCGGATATTTATCGGTATCCCAGTTTTTCAGCTTTTCCGCGGCCTCTTGCATTATGGTATTTTCCTCGTTCTGGCGCTCCTTGTTTGCGTGGCAAAGCTCGAGAGCAATCTCCGTAGCGCGCTCAAGATTCTGCTCAAGAAACAGATTGACGGCTAACGTGGCGCTTCTGACACGGCCTGCCGCGTTTATTCTCGGCGCAACCGTATAACCGATGTAACCGGAGGTTAATTTGCGGCGTTTTTTATTTCTTGTGTTCTGGGATTCCTGCTTTGAAAGCGACGTGCTCATAAGAGCAATCAGACCGGCGCGCTTGGTATTCTCTATCATCTTGAGTCCGTAGCCAACGATTATTCTGTTTTCGCATCTTATGGGCATAACGTCGGCTATTGTGCCGATTGCGACGAGGTCCGCGTATTCGCTGAATATTCTGAGCGCTGCCTCGCGCCTCGAAATATGGTTGTATTTTTCCTCATACGCTGATACAAGCTTGAAAACGACGCCGACTCCCGCAAGCTCCTTGAAGGGATACGTACAGTCAGGACGGTGCGGATTTATAAGCGCTACTGCGCGCGGAAGATCTGAGCGGCACTCGTGGTGGTCGGTGATAACGAAATCTATACCGAGCCCCTTTGCGTATTCAACCTCCTCGTTTGCCGTAATTCCCGTATCAACGGTAATTATGAGCTGTGTTCCGTCTGCCTTGAGGGCATCGATTGCGGATGATGAAACTCCGTAGCCCTCGCCCGAACGGTTGGGGATATAGAAGTTTACCAGTGCGCCCTTGGATTTTAAGTACAAGAACAGGGTGCAAACGGACGTAACTCCGTCCACGTCATAGTCACCGTAAATTGTGATTCTTTCTCTGTTTTCTACTGCCCTTCTGATTCGCTCTATACCCTTTTCCATATCTTTAAGCTCAAACGGATTGGCGAGGATTTCGCTTTCCATATTGATAAAATTGCGTGCCGACTCGACGTCGGTATAGCCGCGGCTGTAAAGTAGCCTTGCGACTATTGGGTGTAGGTTCAGCTGAGCTGCAATTTCGCTTATCGCGGTGTTCGAAGCACCGTCAAGCGTGGATTTGATAATCCATTTTTTCTCCTTGTGTTGTTTGTTTTCTAGCATTTTTTAAACCATAGTTGGGGTTGATTTACCCCACCTTCCATTTTATTATCCTACTTCAGCGCTGTTTGCCCACAGCGGCGGGAGACGGTCTTGATTTCACCCGTCTTAGCTTCTTTTATATCTCTGCATAATAGCAATGGCGGTGCGCGCGCCGTCTATTGCCGCGCTGGTTATTCCGCCTGCGTAACCTGCGCCCTCGCCTGCGGGATATACGTTATCCTTTCCGATGGCGGCTCTCGTGTTAAAATCACGAAGTATTCGTATAGGTGCGCTTGTTCTTGTTTCCGCCCCGGTAAGGACGGCATGATTGGCTGCAAAGCCGTTGATTTTTTTGTCAAAATTTAGTAGTGCGTTTTTTATTGATGAAACTACGAATGGGGGCATATACTCACTTGGGCTTACAATTCGGGTTCTTGTTGAGTTCATATAAGTCGGCTTTACGATTGTAGGCTCTTTAGTCGCCTTATCGGAAAGAAAGTCGCCGACTGTGACTATGGGAGCGCTGTAATCTCCGCCCGCACAGCGGTATGCCGCTTCCTCTATTTTCTTTTGGAAATTTATTGCCGAAATCGCGCTGTTGCCGTAGTCTTCCTTGAAAATGCTGCACACGACGGCAGAATTTGAGTTAGTGCCGTTTCGCGCGCTGTTACTCATACCGTTTACAACGACACCGCCCTGCTCGCTTGCGGCGGCAACTACCTCGCCGCCCGGACACATACAGAAGGTGTAGACGCCTCTCGTTTTTGTGTCTGTTGAGAGATTGTATTCCGCGTGGCCTAAAATCTCATTGCCCGCAAAATCGCCGTAGAGAGCTTTATCGATGTCCGCCGCTAAGTGTTCAATGCGCATTCCGACGGAAAAGGGCTTCGGCTCGATGCTGTAGTCAGCACTGAGAAGGGTCTTGTAGGTATCACGTGCGCTGTGTCCGACAGCCAGCACAAGAGCACCGTACGGTATATCGAATTTATCGGTTCTCGCAACACTTTCGCCGCTAAGCAAAAAACTGCCGAGATATTTAGTGTTATAAAGGATTGTACCGCCGCAGGACTTAATTTTTTCAGTTATACTTTCCACGACCTTGAGAAGAATATCAGTACCTATATGGGGCTTGGCGTTATAGAGTATTTCCTTTGGCGCGCCGTTTTCGACAAGCTTTTTGAGAACGTAAGCGGAAAAGGGGTCGTTAATCCTCGTTATAAGCTTTCCGTCCGAAAACGTGCCGGCTCCGCCTGCGCCAAACTGAATGTTGGTATTGACGTCGAGCTTGCCTGTTTTAACAAAGCAGTCTACTGCTTTTTTGCGCTCTGAGACAGACGAGCCGCGCTCTATGAGTGTCGGTTTGTATCCGTTCTCACTAAGCAGAAGTGCCGCAAAAAGCCCACAGGGACCGCTGCCTACGATAAGCGGAGGGGCGCTGAGCTTTTCCTCTCCGCAGCACGGGTTTTGAAGTGTTGCTTCCTCGTAAATATTGATGCCGTGCTCTGCAAGGCGGTTTTTATCCGTGCGGCCTGAGATGCCGGACGCGGATATTGAGTAGACGAAAAGTATATTTTCTCTCTTTCTGGCGTCAACGCTTCTGCGAAATATAGAAAATACTGCGTTTTTTATATCAAGACCGCATTTTTTCAGTCTTTGCCCTGCAATTGAAAACGCCTCCTCTACGGAGGCGTTAATGGCGAGTTTTATATTACTGACTACGAAAATCCTAGTATCCAAAACCTTTTAACCTCTACAGAAGGAAGTGAGAAATTATGGAGGAGGCGTCAATACGGGACATAGAGATTTCCAAACGGTATTTTGCGAGTACCCATATAGCCAGAGCCGCTACGATGCATCCTATGACCGTAAGTATCGTGCCTAACCTGATTCCTAAAAACTTTTTATTCATATAACCTCACGGAATGCTGTGAATTATTTTTGGTTGCTTATGCCGATGTATTTTTTCATCAGAAATGATCTGAGTGTTTCTGTGTTGTAATTTCTTGTAAGCGTGCAGTCGATCGCTATGGAAATCGTGCCCGTTTCC
>JAZRNI010000048.1:0-2842 GCA_045648105.1 Eubacteriales bacterium
CGGCCTGCCTTTCTGAGCGCTTCCCTTACAAGGCTTGCGTTTTCCGGCTTTTTGAACTGAAGCAGCGCTCTTTGCATCTGCTTTTCGCGGTAATCCGTGCTTACAGAGACCATTTTCATAGTGAGAGGGTCTATACCCGTGTAATACATTACCGTAGATATAGTGCCCGGTGTCGGATAGAAATCCTGAACCTGCTCGGGCGAGTAGCCCCATTTTTTGAGCCAGAGAGCCATCTCGACAGCATCGTCGAGCGTCGTGCCGGGGTGGCTTGACATAAGATACGGAACTATATACTGCTCCAGCCCTGCCTTACTGCAAAGCTCAAAGTATTTCTTTTTGAATTTTTCAAATACCTCAACGGGCGGCTTGCCCATCATCATAAGCGCGTTCTCGGCGCAATGCTCGGGCGCTACCTTGAGCTGACCCGATATATGATTTTCCACGAGCTGGCGAAAGAACGAGTCGTCCTTATCGTAGAGAAGATAGTCAAAGCGCAGTCCGCTTCTGACGAAAACCTTTTTTACACCCTTGATTTTTGAAATTGAGTCAAGCAGCCGCGCGTATTCCGTATGAGAAACCTCAAGATTCTTACACGGCTTCGGAGACAGGCATTTCTTTTTGGGGCATACGCCGGTTTTCTCCTGCAGCTTGCAGGACGGATAGCGGAAATTCGCGGTAGGTCCGCCCACGTCGTTTATGTATCCCTTAAAATCGGGCAAAGCGACGATTTTCCTTGCTTCCTCTATAACGCTTTCCTCGCTTCTCGAACGGACAGAGCGTCCTTGGTGAAAGGCTATGGCGCAGAAGTTGCACGCGCCAAAGCAGCCGCGGTTATGAGTGATTGAAAACTTTACCTCGGTAATTGCGGGAACTCCTCCCATGGGCTCGTAGTCCATATGGTAGTTACGCGCGTACGGCAGGGCGTAGACCCTGTCCAGCTCCTCCCTCTCGAGGGGCGGTGAGGGTGGGTTCTGCACGAGCATTTTGCCGTCGTAGTATTCGACAAGCGCAAGTCCGCTTACGCTGTCCGCGTTTTTGTACTGCGTGCCGAAGGCGCGCGCGTAGGCGCTCTTATCCTCTTTTAAGATATCGTAGTCGCCTACCTCTTTATATTCGAAGTGGATTTTATCCTCTTTCTTGGCAAGGTAAACCGTACCGCGAACGTCGCGTATTTTACGCACGGGTACGCCCTTGTCTAGCAATTTTGCTATTTTTACTATACTTCTTTCTCCCATACCGTAGGAGAGAATATCGGCGCGGCTGTCAACGAGTATACTGCGTCTTACCTTATCGTCCCAATAATCGTAATGGGCAAATCGACGGAGCGACGCTTCAAGTCCGCCTATAATGATAGGCACGTCACCGTACGCCTCGCGGATACGGTTGCAGTAGACGATAACTGCCCTGTCGGGGCGCAGTCCTGCCTTACCGCCGGGACTGTAGTAGTCGTAATTGCGCTTCTTTTTTGAGACCGTATAATGCGCGACCATAGAGTCGATGTTTCCGCTGCTGACGAGAAAGCCGAGTCGTGGCTTACCGAATTTTTTGAAATCCTTTACGGATTTATAGTCGGGCTGGGCGAGTATTGCAACCCTGAAGCCCTCCGATTCAAGAACTCTTGAAATAATGGCAGCACCGAAGCTGGGGTGGTCGACGTAGGCGTCTCCGCTGACGTACACGAAATCAACGTCACTGTAGCCTCTTGCCCTGACGTCGTCCATATTGACGGGTAAAAAATCCGTGCGCTCCGCCATTTTCGGTTTACTCCTTTTCTTTTAGATTGTAAAGCTCTTAAGCTCTACGTCGCGTTGCTCACCCGACTCCATATCGCGGAGCTTGGCAATACCGCACTCCACCTCACTGTCGCCTATGATGAGCGTATATTTAGCGCCGATTTTGTCGGCGTATTTCATCTGAGCCTTAAGGCTCCTGCCAACCGTGTCACACTCTACGTATTTGCCCGTGGAGCGCAGTCTCTCGGTAATTGCGAGCGCGCTTACGAGCGCGTTTTCACCGAGCGAGGCTATATAGAGGATTGGCTTTGCGGGGCTGATATTATCGAGGCCCGCTTCCTTCATTGCCAAAATGATACGGGTGATACCCATACCGAATCCGAGTCCCGACAGCTTAGGACCGCCAAGCGACTCAACGAGTCCGTCGTAGCGGCCGCCGCCGCAAACGGTGCTTTGCGCACCGATGCCGTCTGCTATAAATTCAAATACTGCGCCCGTATAATAGTCGAGTCCGCGGACTATCGAGCTGTCAACGGTATATTCGACGCCCATAGCGTCAAGGGATTTTTTAAGCATTTCGAACTTACCTTCGCAAGAGGGGCAAAGATGTCCGACGGTTTTTGGCGCGTCCTTTGCAAGCGCGTGACAATCGGGATTTTTACAGTCGAGCAGCCTTAAGGGGTTCTTTGAGAGCCTGTCCTTACAGGTATCGCAGATTTTGTCGGCGTGCGCGGTGTAATAATCAACGAGAGCGCGGCGGTAGCTCGGTCTGCACTCCTTACAGCCGATTGAGTTTATATGGAGCTTGACGTTTTTAAGCCCGAGTCTTTTTATAACCGAGTTTGCAAGAGCGATTGCGCTTGCGTCAGCGGCGGGGCTCTCCGAGCCGAACATCTCCGTACCGAACTGGAAGAACTCGCGGCTCCTGCCCGCCTGCGGCTTTTCGTGGCGGAAGCAGGAAATTATGTAGTAGTATTTAAGGGGCATAGGGTCGGAGCACTTGCCGTTTTCAATAATTGCTCTGGCAACGGAAGCCGTCCCCTCAGGTCTTAAAGAAATTGAGCGGCCCTCGTCTCTGTCGGCGAAGGTATACATTTCCTTTTGTACGA
>JAZRNI010000049.1:0-2181 GCA_045648105.1 Eubacteriales bacterium
CTTTGCCATAGCCTCTCTGTCAAGAGCAACTGAAAGCGCACGGCGTACAGCCGCATTCTTGAAGAGCGGATGCTCAGTATTGAATACGTAAGAGTACGTTGAAAGGTCATCCTGTCTCATGGCGGATTTAGCATTTGCCGCTCTGTCCTCAAGCGAGGTGTCCGCAAGATAGAAAACGGTCTTGCTTTCAACGTCCGCATATGTAAGCTTGACTTCCTCACCGTCGGAGGATATGAAGGAAATAAGGCTTGCGGGAGTTACCTCGGCAACGTAGTTTTTAACCGTTGACTTCTGGTGATAGCCAAGGTTTCTCGCCACGGAGAACTCGCCCGTCTCCTGGTCCAAGGTGTTAAACTTGAACGGACCGTTTGTAACGGCAATGCTCAAGGTCTTAGTCCAATAGGTTTTAGCCTGAGAATATATATCTTCACGGAGAGGAGATGTATTGATAGACGCAAGATTTTTAAGCAGTCTGTCGTAATCGGCGCCCTCGCGGCACTTGATGGTTATTTCGTCCTGCGCGCTTGCAACTGCACCAAATTCGTAAATCGACTTCTCGCCCGACTTGATTTCAACAGCGTTCTCAATATCGTAAAGAAGAGGAGCTGCGGGGTTGGGGTTATTGGGCTCAAGAATTACGTCACGCCACGAATAAATAAAGTCTGCCGCGCTGACGGCAATTTCATCACTCCAGTAGCTCTCGCGAAGCTTGATAACGATAGTGTTCTCTTCCTTATTGACGGTGTAGCTCTTAGCCATACCGTAATCAAGCTTACCCTTAGCAGTCAGCTTGAAAAGAGGCTCAAAGAGCAAGCTCATCAGCTGGCGAGCGTTGGGGTCCTCGTAATAGTCCGTGGGGTCAAAGTCGTAAACGGTATCGCCGAAATAAACGTCTATTTCAGCGCCCGCATCCTTAGGCTCACCGCACGAGCTGAGGCCTAGACACAACGACAAGCACATTGACAGGGCAAGTAAGGTGCTTAAAATCTTTTTCATATTCCGTTCTCCAGTCCGTCCTTAAGTGGACATATAAATTATTCTTATTTATTTTAGCACAAAAAAAATCTTTTTGCAATTATATTCTCAAAGAGAAATTATTTTCGTGGATATGCACAAATCCCCTTGATGATTTTTGTTCGCTTTCAATAATTTGCGCTTTCTGCGAATAAAGCGCGAGCGCTCAGTCGATAATTTAGAAAAAACAAGGGGGATTTTATGAACTACTTTATCGACAGGAGTAATTCCTTACACGGCTACACCGACCTCGCGCTCGAAAGGCGGAAGGCCGACACAAATATTTCGGGGATAGAATACCGAAAATGGGACGGCGACTGCGGTACGTGGGAGGCAGTAGACGTGCGCTCCGAGGCAGGCGCAAGAGCAATCGGTAAGCCTGAGGGAAGCTATTACACGCTTTCGACAGGCAGAATGGATATGCTTTCCGGCAGTGAAATTTTTGACTGCCAGGAGGAAATAGCCCGACAGCTGTGCCAGATGTGCGATAAGGAAAGAATTTTTCCCGGCAGGATACTGGTAGTAGGGCTTGGCAACGCGGCTCTGACCCCCGACAGCATAGGTGTAAAAAGCGCAAGAAACGTGCGCCCTACCCTGCACATCTATAAGAACGCGCCTGAGAGCTTCGAGGAGCTTGAATGCTCCGAAATCGCCGTATGCACCCCGGACGTCTCGTCCAACACGGGTCTTGACAGCGCAGAAACCGTAAAAAGCATATCAAGGCGTATCGTTCCCGACCTTATTATTTGTATCGACGCTATAGCCACTCAAAATCCGAAAAGGCTCGGAAGTACCGTTCAATTATCAAATACAGGCGTTAGTCCCGGCAGCGGTGTGGGCAATAAAATCAGTGCCATTGACTACGAGAATATGGGCTGCTTCGTATTCACTATCGGTGTCCCGACAGTAATTGATTCACGCCTTTTATGTGACACGGGTGGCACCATAAGCTCAGAATTTGGCGAATCCGGCATGCTGGTCGTCCCTCGTGAGATAGATGAAATCTGCACGGTTGCCGCCCGTATAATCGGCGGGGCTATAAACCAAGCGTTCGGTATCGACGACTTCTAAAAATCAATATACGAAATCAAACACGAAGTCGTAAATGGAAACCGTGTCTCCCTCTTTTATACCCGCCTCGCGAAGCTTATCGATAACTCCGTTTTT
>JAZRNI010000050.1:0-1582 GCA_045648105.1 Eubacteriales bacterium
CGGTAAAATGTTTATACGAATACGGTATTAACGACGGACTTGTGTATCTTATAGACCGTGCCAATGCCCCCTACGGCATTAAGAGTGAAAAGGAGCTTGTCCTCACGGTAAATGAAAACATCAGGCATCTGAAAAGTCTTGGCGCTACTCGCATACTTATTGCATGCGTAACCGCAAGCACGGTATATGATCTTTTGGATGAGGACTGTCGCAGACTTGCAATACCGATAATAAAGCCCATTGCAGATGCTGCCGAAAAAGCAAGCGAAAACAAAAGAATAAGTGTGATAGCCACAAACAGAACGGTGAATACACACGCATTCAAAAAGGCCATTACCGTTGCCGAGGTCTTTGAGCTGGCAACGCAGGAGCTGGTCAAAATGATTGACAGCGGAATATGCGATAATAACGCTGACGATAACGTCATAAGAAAAATAAAGCATCTCGTATCTCCGCTTTTTGAAGCTGAAGCAGACACGCTGATACTCGGTTGCACACATTTCCCTGCCCTCAAGGGCGTTATTGGAGAAATATTTGCACCGTATGGTGTGAAAAACATAATAAACACGGCAAAAATCGGCGCTAATACGCTGATAAATCACCACGGGTGATACTTATAGCCGTAGTAACGTGATAAAAAAACCGCTATGCGGTAGGAGGAAAAATGGCAAATCACAGAAGAGGAAGAATAAACGATGCGGTTGCCGAGGAGCTTGCAATAGCCATAGGCAACGTGCGTGAGCCAAAGGTAATCAACAACTTTGTAAGCATAACGAGAGCCGACGTTGCTCCCGACCTTAAATACGCAACCGTGCATTTCTCTTGTATAGGCGACTCAAAGGAAGCCGCAGAAGGACTTAAAAAATGCACGGGTATGCTCCGTCATCACCTTGCAGTAACCTTAAATCTCAGAATCACCCCGGAGCTTAACTTTGTTAAGGACGGCTCAATAGAGCACGGTGCGCGAATCGCAAAGCTGCTTGAGGAAATCAAGGCCGACGAGGAAAACAGATAAGTATGGAATTCAGACGAGCCATACCAAAGGACGCTGCGGGAATAGCCGCCCTTGAGGATATTATCTTTCCCGACCCGTGGAGCTACCGTGACATTCAGGATCTTATATGCACGGAGGGCTCTATGTGCTTCACTGCAACAGATGGCGATGAGGTCGTCGCTTACGTTATAGGCAGACTTATAGCGCCCGAGGGTGAAATATACCGTGTGGCAGTAAAGCCTGAAAAAAGACAGCGTGGAATAGGATACAGACTCCTTGACTATTCCGTAAAAACCTCACGCGGAAAAGGCCTTGAAAGGCTGTTTCTTGAGGTAAGGTCCAAGAACATGGCAGCCATAAAGCTTTACACAGCATACGGCTTTACCGAAATAGGCGTAAGAAAAGGATATTACAAAAATCCGCAGGACGATGCCATCGTAATGTTAAAGGCAAGTCAGTGCGATATGGAAAACTGAAAGAGAAAATTATATGAACATCCTGGCATTTGAAAGCTCGTGCGACGAAACCTCAGCAGCAGTAGTAAGCTGTGAGAAAGGCGTCTTTAAGATAAAATCGAATATTATAGCG
>JAZRNI010000051.1:0-20499 GCA_045648105.1 Eubacteriales bacterium
GCCCCCTGCCCCTTTTTTAAATCCTAAGAAGAAAGGAAAGGAGATAATATGACACTAAACGACGTGAAAAATGACGTAGCAGCGCTTGGATTTGAACGGGAAATTGAGCTTGATGCAAGCTTTCTTTCTGCTGTAAACCGCGCACTTGTTCAGATTTTCACCGAAAAGAAGTATGAAAAGGTAATGAGAATTTCCCCGAAGGCACAAAGAGTCGCGTTCTACAAGAAAAAAATTGAGCACAATCCCCAAAAAAGCGAGAGCTTTAAAAGCGTTTGCCGAGGCTTTGCGTTTCGCAGCTTTGGCAAGGGAGAGCTTACGGTATCGGACGATTTCGGCACAAAAGCATATGACTTTGACGGTGAAAACGTCATAACGCGAGGCTTTACCAAAGGAGAGGCAAGTTTCACGTTTTCGGGCGAATTTTGCTACACGGTATCGGACTTCACCGTGTACGGTGATTTAATCAGCTCAAGCGAAAGCGACCTTGTACCGCTTGGAGATAAAATATTTTTCGACCCAAAAAAATATGACAAGGACTTTCTCGGCTTTTCATCCTATCCGTATGACGAATATGATAATCTTATTGCGGGTACCGTCATAGATGCCAGAGGCATTGGCATCAAGCTGCCCTACAGCGGTATTATCAACGTCAACTACAGAATAAAGCCGCCTGTTCTTAACGCGGACAGCGTTAACGAAAGCATAAATCTGCCCGACGGGTGCGAGCATCTTTTGCCCCTGCTCACCGCCCACTACGTGTGGCTCGATGACGATTTTGCGAAGGCGGAGCATTATCTTAGCCTGTACCGAGACGGAATGAGCGCCGTTAAGTATTACGGCAAGGACTATACTACTCTCAAATATTCTACGAACGGGTGGGCCTGATTTATGAGCACTAATTCAAAAAAAAATTATCAGGCGTCGGAATATACCGTTTGTTATAAGGGTATGGGCGGAGTTGATTTTTCAAGCGAAAACAACCCCACGAGCCGCGGTCGGTTTTCATACCTTGAGAATATGTACCGCGATTACGAGGGGGACGGCGGAGTGATGCTGGAAAGCGTACCGGGCTACAGACAGGTTGCCAAGGCGGATAATTTTGGATTTGTCCATTCGATTTTTTCCTACAAGGATAACGAGGGAAAGGATCAGATAGTTTTCCATGCGCACGATAAGCTATACAAATTTGCGCTTGACGAAAGAGACGATATAGCGGAGCACAGTCTGACACCAATAGCCTCCGTTGATATTAACAAGAGCTCGGCCTTTTGCTTTGGGACGTGCCTATACGTGCTTGACGGATGCGATATTACCGTAATAGACGGCGAGGGGTTCGTGAGCAAGCTGCTTGATGACCCTACACTTCCCTACGTACCAACCTGTTACGTGAACGGCGAGGAATATGAGCAGCGCAATCTGTTAACCAACGAATTTTATGAAAGATACCTTGTCGGAAACTGCGACACGCTTGCCGTGGCAAGCCCAGAGCTTGAGTATGAAATAATATCCGAGGAGGAAAAGACCTGCGCGGTCAAGGGTGTGAGTCTTGGCGCGTGGAAGCCTGTTTACATTCCGTCAGCTACCGTTATAGGAGACAGCAGCTACAAGGTAGTTAAGATTTTAAGAGGCGCGCTTTCATACGTTGAGCAGTTAACCTCGGTAACCGTAGCAAACGGCATTACGGAAATTGAAAAAGACGCCTTCAGAGGCTGCGTAAACCTGAAAAGCGTGGTGTTGCCCGAAAGCATTGAGCAAATCGGAAAGGGCGCATTCTGCTCCTGCAACATTCTTGCATCGCTTAATTTCGGCAAATCACTGAAGAAAATCGGACCGGAGGTAATTCTGCGTTGTCCGAAGCTTCTTGACATTGAATATTCGGGAACGGAGGAGGAGTTTGAGGCAATTGAGAGCGAGACGGTCTTTGAGATACCGATAGTGTATGAGACGAAAAATAACTCTGCCTGCGTATCGATACCCGTCTTTAGTGCGGCAAACGAGATACTGTCGCTGAAAATCGACGGCAGCAGCCACGAATACAGCACGGTCAGGAAGGATGGACTTGTGCGCGAGGTCGTAATTTACGACGAGGACAAGAGCAAAATAAACGGTCGGGAGATAGTAATTCACGGTGTGATGAGCGACACCAGATTTACCGCGAATTCCGTTGGAACGAGCTATATGTCCGAATTCGGCATACTCGGAATTGACGCTATTTTAGGATGCCGTATATGCGAAATCTTTGACGGGCGTGTTTTCGTATCGGGAAATCCAAGTCTGCCAAACACCGTTTTTTACTCTCAAAGGGACAGAACCGGAAAAAACAATCCCTTGTATTTTGGCATACTAAATTATTTCAACGACGGAATCGGCACTCACTCGGTTTCATCACTGCTTGCAACCAAGGACTGCATAGCGGTATTCAAGAACGGAAACGAGACGGGCGGAAGTATTTACTATCACAAACCGAAGGAAACGGGAATAGCAATATTGCCGAAGGTGTACCCCGTGTCTTATATTCACAACGGAATATGCGCTGCGGGAGAGACTATATCCTTCTTTGACGATCCGATATTCGTCTCAAGGCTCGGAGTTGTTTCTGTCAATGAAAACGCATATTCAGGCGGCAAGGAAATCGAGGTGCGCTCGCACAACATCAATCCAAAGCTGCTCAGCGAAAATCTTGGCGACGTGCATCTTGCCTCTTGGATGGGATATTTGGTTTTAGGTGTCGGAGAGCATATTTACCTTGGTGATTCAAGGCAAAAATTCAGACACGTGTCGGGAAATTACGAATACGAGTGGTATTTTTTAAACGGGATTGCAAGCTATTCGGGCGACAAAAACGTATACCGCTACAGAGACAGCACAAGCGACGGACTCGATATTCACCCCTGTCCGGATGCGGTCGCCGCAGGCACTATCGTATCTTATTACAAGGAATCGACCCGCTGGAACAATTATTACTCGAGCGAGGGCGACAAGAAATATGACGTTTATATGAGCGAAGAGCGTGTGGGCGGTACAAAGCATCCTATGACTGCAATGTATTCACACGCGGACGAGCTTTTGTTTTTCGGAACCGATAACGGCACGGTATGTCTTTTTAATACCGACAAGCGAGGAATTCCCCCTCACAGAATTATAAGAAAAGTAGATTTTAACTTAGAGGAGTACCAAAAGAGCTTTGGAAGAAAGATTCACGGCGATTATTACAGCTTTGCGTACCATGCGCCTCTCTACGTTGCCAGAACTGTAATGGATAACGTTGACGTGCCGCATCTTACGAAAAGCACCGTAAAAAACTCCCTTACCGCAAAGCTGAGGGTTTATGGCAAGACAGATATCAGCTTTGAGGTTAAGACGGACAAGAGCGATTACTGTGAAATTGCAAAGATACCCGATACCATTCCCGATTTTGAGGACCTTGACTTTTCTTCATTATCGTTTATATCGTCGGACTATTCGACGGTTGCAATCAAGGAAAAGGAAAAGGGATGGATAGAAAAGCAGCTGCAGGTAAGCTCTGATAAATTTGGCGCGCCGTTCGGTCTTTGCTCCGAGGCGTATCGGTACACGATAAAGGGCAGAATCAAAAACACGTAAGAAAGGACCAAGATAAATGAAAACAACAAAAATAAACGAAAGCGAAATTGCCTCGCTTAAAATTTCGTCCTTGCCGACAAGACCAACGCTTCCAAGCCAGTACGGAGGCAAGGGCTATTCAGCCAGCGATATGAAGGCGGCGTTTGATTCGTTACCGCTTTTTATAATCGAAAGGCTCAACTCTCTTATTGACGACGTCAGCGCCGAGCCGAACGAGTCAATAGCCGCAAAAATTAACACGGGTATAGCTCTTATACCCACTCTCAGCGAGCTTTTCCTTGCTGTAAGCAGCGGTTCTCTCGCCGATGCCTTATGCGTTGCACACGGCGAAAGCTTGAACAGCGCCATCCTTGCAATAAAAGAGGATATAGAGCTCATCAAGGCAAGACTGGGAATAAGCGGGGTGAGTGGCTCGTGAGCAAAATTTATTACAAGAGGCAATACGGAACGCTTGAATGTGTAAAAATCGAGGGAGACGGTAGACTCGTAAAAATTATCATCGACGAGCCTATAGACGCAAGGATACAGATTGCAAATAAGAGCTCGCGTATCAAATACGGAGAATGTGCTCTTGACCTTGCTGAGCTTGCGTGCGGTGTGTATGCCCCTAAAATCATTTACAAAAATTCCTCTGAAATATTGGGAAAAATCCGCCTCAGAGAGGGGGGCGTGTCGTATAATGAGCCTGATTATGACTTCGTAAGGCTGCTTTCCGAGCGACTTTCAGAGCTGCGCCGCGAGGTAGATGCGCTTAAAGATGAAAACGAAAAGCTCAAGAAAAAAATCAACGGCACGAGTATTTTTTAATGAAAGGAAAATAAACGAGATGAAAAAATTATTTACATTTTTTATTATTTTAACGCTTCTTATAGCTTCACTCAGCATTGCGGTTTACGCGGACAGCGATGGAGAGATTGCGGGGGATACGGGTGCGCCTAGTGAAAATTTTTATTCGCTTGTATATTCCGCCATCGGCGAGAACTCGGAGAAAATTATGTCGGCACTTGCCGCCATATGCTCGCTTTTGCTTGCGTTTACATATAAAAAGGGGCTGATACCTACACTTAAATCAGCCATTGAGAAGCTTAAGGATGCGGTAGGAAAAATCAAAGAGCAGAGCGAAATACAGTCCGAAAACGCCGAGCTTATTCTAAAGACGGCGGCAGAAAAGCTCACCGACGCGAAATCTGTAATAGACAGTATTTCAGAGAGACTTTCGACACTTGAAGAAAATCTTGCAGAAGGTCTAGAAGCAAAGGATGAAAAAGAAAAATTCAAGACAATATTGCTTGCTCAGACAGAAATGCTTTACGAGATATTTATGACGAGCTCCCTGCCCCAGTACCAAAAGGATATTGTCGGTGAAAAAACGGCAAAGATGAGAGAGCAAATAAGCGACGGGAAGTGACAGCTATGAAAAAACGCTTATTTTCACTAATAGCTATTCTTTTTTCGACGGTACCGCCCATCAGCGCGGTTCTTGCGTATTTCCCTATTTGGGCGGGGCGCGGAAAGGCCGATGCGCTTTGCGGATTTACTCTGTTATTGCTTCTGATTTGCGTATTGCCGTTTTATAACAGACTTCGCGAGATATTCAAGTCACCATCCGTAACGCTTTTATGGTTTTGCCTGTTCGTGCTGTTCTTCCTTCTCTCGAAAATCGTCTATGAAATGACTGTGATATCATTCGTAGGACTCGTTGGTAATCTTATAGGAAGCGTGTTCTTCAAGCTTGCGCGAGGTAAACGCGATGAAGGATAAGCTTGACGTTTCCTTGTTAGATAGCGGCGACCTGTTCAAGCGCGCCTTTTCCTTCATTGCGAATAATGCAGGACGCGTTATTGCACTTCTCACGTTTTTCTTCGCGAGCCTTATAATATTCACGGACGTTGAGCTTTGCGATCTTTCCGCAAAGACGCACGGAATGCTTCTGCTTCTTATGGTAATCGCATCGTATATAATATATTTTTCGATGGAGGATGCGGGCGAGAAGCTTGGCGAGGAGAGCGAGGAATATAAAAGGGCCAAAGATGAATATCTTGCAAATCTTACCCTTATAAAGGGCGAGGATATTGGCAAACTGCGCGAATATTGTAAGAACTATTCCGAGCAGGAGCTAGAGTACAGACGCGAGAGCGTTTTATTTGCGCTGGGTTATTCTAAGGAAGAATATGAGGCTTATCTGTGCGGCAAGGAATGTAACAAGCGCGCCGTCAGGGCATTCAGAAAGGTTGAGTCACTCAAGGCTATATCTCTCACACCAAGCTCCCTTTTGTCAAAGGAGAGGGTAAAATCCAAAAGCGAGCTTAAAAGCCCGGAAAGCACGAAAATTTTACTTATGCTCCTAAAGCTGTTACCGTCCACGTTGTGTATGGCAGTAACGGTCAGCATAGTTCTCTCGGCAAAGGATAGCCTTAGCGTGATTACCGTAATCGACGGACTCGTGAAGCTGTCCTCTCTGCCGATTATCGGCTTTCGCGGATATGCCGAGGGATATAATTACGCTAAAAAAAGCCTTAGCGCGTGGCTTGAGACCAAATCGGCTCTCATCTGTGCGTTCGTTAAAGAAAAATCCCGTATCGGTTGACAAGCGTGCCATAGTATGATAAAATAATTCATATAGGCCAAAAACACCAAGAAGGGGGGATGCGTGTGAAATTTAACGAAGAAAACGGCGTGATTCTGATTTCGGAAAGAGAACTTGTCAAAACCGCACGTCGCGGTATATGTGCCTCCCTTCCTCTCGATGAACACGAGGTGAAATCCGAGCGTGCGTCACTCTACACAAAAAAGGCAATAAAGCTAAGTGCAGATGCTCTGACCCTGAGAGAACGAGCCGAAATTGACGCTTACACTCTTGAAATCATATCAAACGCGGACGGAGTGTGCGAAAATGAAATAACCAAAATTTTCGAGGGCGATATAAACGTGAAAAGACCTCGCCGCGAGCAAAAGGCTGAGGCAAGAGGCGAGGCGTTTATCTTCGGATATATATACGCAAAGCAATACGGATATAGCTCACTTACCGTTAATACGGTATACGTTAATGAAAACAGCGGCGAATTTCATAAGAACACAGAGAACGTGTCATTTCCTGCTCTTGAGCGCTTTTTTGATAAATGCATCAGAGAGACTGCGATTTTTGCCAGACCGGAAATCGAGCGGGTGACAATCAGAAAGCCGTCTATGAAATCGCTTAAATTCCCTTACAAAACGATAAGAGACGCGCAAAAGGAATTCATAGAAACGGCTCACAAAACGCTTGTACGGGGCGGCACCTTATTCGCAACCGCCCCCACAGGCACGGGCAAAACCGTTTCCGCGCTCTATCCCGCGGTGCGCGCTATAGGAGAGGGGAAAATTACAAAGGCGTTTTACCTGACCCCAAAGACTACGACTGCCGCTGTTGCCAAGGAATGTATAGAGTTATTTTGTAAACAAAAGGTTACAATTAAGGCTATTATTATCACAGCTAAGGACAAAATTTGCATAAACAACGGAGTTTGCCGTGAAAATCGCACGCAATGCGAGTATATTAAATGCAACAATCTTGCAAAAGCAGTAATGGAGCTTTATGATACCGAAATTGCCGTAGTAACGGAAAAAGACGTAAGAAACGTGAGCCTAAGGCACGGAATATGTCCGTACGAGCTCTCCTTGGCGTATAGCGAGCTTTGCGACGTCGTAATATGTGATTTCAACTACCTTTTTGATAAAAACGTATATATAAGGCGCTTTTTCGACGATGGCGGCGAATACGCCTTTTTAATCGACGAGGCGCACAACCTGCCTGACCGCGCAAGAGAGATGTATTCATCTGTTCTGTCGGAACGGGATATCGGCTCGCCCTTGTCAAATCCTGTAATTTCCGAGCATTCACCATTCAAAAACGCTACACGGGTGGCCACTAAGGAGTTTTACGAAGCGCTTTATCCGTACGTGCAAGATGATATATACACAAATGAACGCGGACAAAAAGAAGGCTTTGCTCATCTTAAGGATATACCCGTAAGACTCCACGCTTGTATAGAAAAGCTTATCGTTGCCTGCGAGGACGCAATGCAGGATGCGTTTATGCAAAAGGATACGGAAAAAGATGACCGCTTAAGGATTATCAGGGACTACACGTTTAAGGTTAAGAATTTTTATTCCTCGCTCTGCCGTTTTTCCTCATCCTACGAGCTGTTCATTTTCTACGAGGAAGGCAAGATGAGAGCCAAGATATTCTGCATTGATACGGGCGAGGACATAATGGCAAGACTGCGCAAGGGACGGGCGGCAATATTCTTTTCCGCCACGCTCTCACCGCTTTACTATTACAAGAGCGTGCTCGGCAGCGACAGCACCGCCGATATACTCTCGCTTCCTTCGAGCTTTGACTCATCTCAGCTATGCGTATCCATTATGGATAAGATAAGCACGCGCTACTCCGAGCGCGAGGATACTCTCGACGCCATTTCGAAGGTTATAGCCGCAGCGGTCTCGGCAAGGCGAGGAAATTATATGGTATTTTGTCCATCCTTTGAGTATACCGAAAGGCTTGCAAAGCTCTTTTGCCAAAAATACCCGAAGATTCGCATCATTTCCCAAAGGCGTAATATGAGCAAAAAGGAAAAAGAGGACTTCCTGCTCGAGTTTACGAAGGCAAGTCCGTCTTATCTTATCGGATTTTGTGTAATGGGCGGTATATATTCTGAGGGAGTAGACCTTGCGGGTGACTCACTTATCGGCGCGATTATAGTAGGTATAGGATTGCCCAGCCTCTCATACGAGCGAGAGGCAATACAGAGCTACTATGACGAAAAATATGAGCAGGGAAAGCAGTTTGCCTATCTCTACCCCGGTCTTAACAGAGTCCTGCAGGCAGCAGGCCGAGTTATAAGGCGCGAGGACGACAGGGGAATTGTGGTTCTTATCGACGACAGATTTGCAGACCCGCTTTATAAAAAAGCAATCCCCGATTTATGGTCAGAGATGAAATTTATATCATCACCGCACGAGCTCAACGAGCGCATAAAGAGCTTTTGGTTTGAAGCAGCAAAATAAAAATGTACTATTTTTAACGTTCCTTGATGGAATAAATCTTTGTTTTATCATATTTTGAGTATAAAAACACCTCTTGCGCTGCAAGAGGTGTTTTTATCAATATTCTTTTATTAAATCAAGAATGAGCATTGAGGAGCTTTTTACGGCTCTGGGCAAAAACTCACCGTAAGAAAGACTTGCGCCCTCGTCGGCGTTGTCGGAAATTGCCCTGACTACCGCAAAGGCTGTCCCGTTAACGTATGCCACCTGTGCAATAGCGCCACCCTCCATTTCACACGCGATAGCACCAAACTCGTCCGCTATTTTTTTTGAGTCGTCTTGACTGCCTACGAACTTATCGCCCGTTGCTATTGTTCCCACATGTGCGCGAATTGCTCTTATCGCAGCGTTTTTGCTTAGAATTTCGCAAGCGCGCTCATCCGTCTCAAAGTATATTTTATTTATCCCGGAAATGAGTCCCTTGGGGTCGCCGAGCGGACTCGTATCCATGTCGTGCTGACAAAGCTTATCGGCAATAACTACGTCAAGAGTTGAAATTCCCTTCTTTATTCCGCCTCCCACGCCCGTATTAACAAGAAGGCGAGGAGAATATTTCACAATCATACTCTCAGCACATATCGCGGCAAAAACCTTACCTACACCGCATTTTGCGACAGCAACGCGCTTGGAATAAAGGGTGCCTGTATAAAAGTTTATTCCGCTCACGGCTTCCTCATGCTTATCTTCGAGCAGGGCCACAATAAGCTTTACCTCATCCTCAAGCGCCCCGATAATTCCTATATCAACCATCACTTTCTCCTTTCGGATACTCAAAATTCTCTGCGCGCTCCGGTAGAGCTGCGAGGTATCTGCTTGCTTCAGCAACCGCGCTTGACAGGTCAAGATTTTCATAGTTTCCGCACTCCTTGCGCGTTTTTCCGAAAACCTCCCCGCTGTGAGAAATTATTTTAAGAAGAGTATCCTTAACAGTGGCAAGCACCTCTTTATTATCCGCATCTCTCACGAGCAAATAAAAGCCCGTCTGACACCCCATAGGGCCAAAATAAATGACACGGGTGCCTATTTCGCTGTTTCTTACGTAGCTTGCGAACATATGCTCAAAGCTGTGCATGGCAAGGTTTGACATATAATCGCCCGCATTGGGACGGCGGGTACGCATATCGTATGTAGTTATGTCGCCGTCGATACGCGAGACGTAAATTCCCTCACGTATCAGGTCGTGGTCAACCTCAAAGGATGCTATCCGTGTAATGTTATTCATTGTTTTTTGTCCTTTTTGAGTTTTATAATGGGACTGTCTCAAAATCGGCAGTCCCATCTCTTTTATTAAAATTCCAACTTCTTTTCGATGTAGGCGCGGACCTCGGAAATAGGAAGTCTTACCTGCTGCATGCTGTCGCGCTCTCTTACGGTTACGCAACCGTCATTTTCGGTATCAAAGTCGTAGGTGATGCAGAACGGTGTACCGATTTCGTCCTCTCTGCGGTATCTCTTGCCAATAGAGCCGGTCTCGTCAAAGTCGGTGTTAAAGTACTTAGCAAGCTCGTCGTAAAGCACAAGAGCCTTCTCGGAAAGCTTCTTTGAAAGCGGTAAAACCGCGCACTTTACCGGTGCAAGCGCGGGGTGAAGATGAAGCACGGTACGCACGTCTCCCTCCGAAAGCTCCTCCTCATCGTACGCATCAACGAGGAAAGCGAGAGCAACTCTGTCTGCACCAAGCGAGGGCTCGATTACGTAGGGGATGTAGTGCTCGTTCGTTTCAGGGTCAAAGTAGGTCATATCCTTGCCGGAGTGTTCCTGATGCTGAGTGAGGTCGTAGTCAGTTCTGTCCGCAACGCCCCAAAGCCCACCCCAACCGAACGGGAAGAGAAACTCAAAATCCGTCGTAGCCTTTGAATAGAAGCACAGCTCGTCGGGATCATGGTCACGCAGACGGAGATTTTCGTCCTTCATGCCAAGGTTGAGAAGGAACTGATGGCAGTAATTCTTCCAATAAGCAAACCACTCAAGGTCTGTACCGGGCTTGCAGAAGAATTCCAGCTCCATCTGTTCAAATTCTCTCGTGCGGAACACGAAGTTGCCGGGAGTTATCTCATTTCTGAAGGATTTTCCTATCTGAGCTACGCCGAAGGGGAGCTTCTTTCTCGTGCTTCTCTGCACCGCGGGGAAGTTAACGAAAATGCCCTGCGCGGTCTCGGGACGAAGGTAAACGGTGTTAGACGAATCCTCGGTAACGCCGATGAAGGTTTTGAACATAAGATTGAACTTTTTAATATCTGTAAAATCACGTCCGCCGCAAAGAGGGCAAGCAATTCCCTTTTCTTTGATAAATTCAGCCATCTCGCCAAAGGTCCAGCCTGCGGGATTCTCATTGGTGCCGTTTTGGAATGCGTAGTCCTCGATGAGCTTGTCCGCTCTGTGACGAGCCTTGCACTGCTTGCAGTCCATAAGAGGGTCGGAAAATCCGCCTACGTGTCCTGATGCAACCCACGCTTCGGGATTCATAATAATTGCGCTGTCAAGTCCTACGTTGTACCTTGACTCCTGCACAAATTTCTTCCACCAAGCCTTCTTAACGTTGTTCTTGAACTCTACGCCGAGAGGACCGTAGTCCCAGGAGTTTGCAAGACCGCCGTAAATCTCAGAGCCGGGAAAAATAAATCCGCGCGTTTTGCAAAGCGCCACGATTTTGTCCATTGTTTTTTCTGTGTTCTTCATTTTTATTCTCCATTGTTTAATTATTAACTGTTTCGCAGTACAAAATGCCGTCTTTTTGCGACACGGGTCGTACCTTAACTAAATTTCCTCTGATATCGCACTCGGCATCCGAGAGCACACAAAGCTCTATATAAGAAGGTGTATGGGCGGTAAATCGCCCATTTGCGAGCGTCTCGATGAGTGCCGTTTGCTCCTCTCCTTTTTCAACTATGCCATCTAAAATTTCGCTTTGAATTTCCTTTACAAGAGAGCGAAGACGCGCCGAGCGCTCTTCCTTTACAGCACCGTTAATCTGTCCGTCAAAATAGCAGGCTTCCGTTCCCTCTCTTTGCGAGTAGCAAAATACGTGTGCATCGAGAAACCTCGCCTGCCTTACAAAATCAAGAGTCTGTGAAAACTCGTCCTCGCCCTCGCGCGGAAAGCCAACCATAAGGTCTGTTGTAAACTGCACGTTTTCAATATTTTCTCTGATTTTGCAAAGAACGTCGAGTGCAAAGCGCGCGTTATATCTGCGTTTCATTAAGGCTAAAATTTTGTCAGAGCCGCTTTGAACCGATATATGAAAGTGCGGGCACAGTATTTTGGCGTCCTTCACCTTGCTTATAAACTCATCGCTTATAAGCTCGGGAGCGAGCGAGCCAAGTCTTATTTGCTCGCAGCTTTTTCGCGAGTCCAGCTCCGCAATAAGGTCGGCAAGACCGTATTTTTCCGAAAAATCCTTGCCGTAAGAGCCTACCTCTATACCTGTCAGCACAATCTCGCGCGTGCCGTTCTTATAGAGTGCTTCAATTTCCGCAATTACCTCGTCCTTTGGCTTTGAGCGGATGCGCCCTCGCGCTTCTTTTATGGCGCAATACGTGCATTTAGAGTCGCAGCCGTCTTCGATTTTCACGTAAGCGCGTGTGCGTGGCGCTCTCGTTATGCTCATCGGCTCAAATTCCGCCTCATCAAGAGGGCTTACCCCTATAGCCGTGTCAATTTTCTCGCCGTTTTCCGCTTTTTTTATTATATCCTGTGCAAGTGTGACAAGCGACATCTTATCGTTTGTGCCGACCACCGCCCGCACGCCGCGAATCTGTGCAATTTCCATAGGTGAACGCTGGCTGTAGCAACCGCAAACTAGTATGCCGGCAAGTGGGTTTTTCTTATTTGCGCGTCTTATTATTTGGCGCGACTTTCTATCACTTTCCGCAGTTACGGTACAGGTATTTACAACGTAGAAATCGCACGTCTCATCAAATGGCAAAATTTCAAACCCCGCACTTGAAAACGCCTCTCCGATAGCCTCGGTCTCGTACTGTGCGACCTTGCATCCGAGGGTATAAAGACCTACGGTATACTTTTTCTTCATTATTTATCACCCCGAATACACTTCGGGCTTCAGCACACCGACGTAGGGCAGCGCTCTGTACCTCTCGGCATAATCGAGTCCGTATCCGACGACAAATTCATCGGGAATTTCAACGCCGACGTAGTCTGCGGTATATTCAACGGTTCTGCGCGATGGTTTATCGAGAAGCGTACATGTTCTGACGCTTTTTGCACCCTTGCCCTTCAGATAGCGGGTAAGATAAGAAAGAGTCCTTCCGCTGTCTATTATGTCTTCAATGATGAGAATATCGCATTTATCTATATCGGGACGCACAAGGTCAAGAACAATATTTATGCTGCCCGTGCTTACCGTACCCGCGCCGTATGATGAGACACGCATACAGTCAATTTCAAGCGGAACGGTCAGCTTTTTCATCAGATCGCCCATAAAGACGAGCGAACCCTTAAGTATACAAAGAAGCAGAAGATTTTTATCCTCTTGCGAATAGTCGCGGTCTATTTCACGCGCAAGACGCGAGGTTATCCTGTCAAGCTCCTCTTCGGATATCAGTACCCTTTCAACGTCCTTACTCATCACCATTTGAAAACTCCAAGCAATATTTTATACATAATATTTTAGCAGAAAGCACTATAAAAGTCAATATAGATAAGTAATATAAATATCTGTAAATTAATTATTTTATCAAATATCAAAAAAAGACTTGACAAATTGGGAAAACTTAGTTATAATATATTGTGCTTTAATGCGTAGTGATATTTTGTACGCTCGATGTTAGTAAAAATCAAGGAGGTGCACTATGAAGAGAACATATCAGCCCAAAAAGCTCCAGAGAAAGAAAGAGCACGGCTTTAGAAAGAGAATGGCTACTTCTAACGGAAGAAAAGTTCTTAAGAGAAGACGCGCCAAAGGAAGAGCTCGTCTTACCTATTAATTTTCAGTCACTTGAACAGAAATTCTCCGATAAAGGCGCGTAAAGCTCGTTTTATCGGGGTTTTTGTTTAAATGGCAGAAGAAAAAACAAAGAGGTGTTTTTATGAAATTCACCGCGATTTGCGAAAATCACTTATATTCAAAAGCGTACACTAAGGGCAAAAGAGCAGTGACATCAGCTCTTGCAGTCTACGTCCTGCCCGATTACAAAGCAAAGGAGCTGGCTAAGGCGCACCCGCAAAAGCTTGAGGTAAACAGAATAGGCTTTACAACGTCTACAAAGCTTGGCGGTGCGGTCACGAGAAACCGAACGAGGCGTATTTTACGCGCCGGACTTTTTGATCTTATGAAAGAAAAGCCCTTAAAGCTCGGCTACCTTATAGTCATAGCCGCAAGAACCGCGGCAACAACCTTAAAGAGCAGCGATATCAAAAAACATCTCGATATCGCGTTTACAAAGCTCGGCATGTACAAAACGGTATGAAGCACGTAATGATATGGCTGGTGCGCCTATACCAGAAGTACATTTCCCCCATAAAACCGTCCTGCTGCAGGTTTAGGCCAACCTGTTCATCCTATGCCATTGAGGCATTTACCAAACGAGGTTTTTTTATGGGATTTTTGCTTTCGTTATGGCGGATATTGCGCTGTAACCCCTTTTGCAAGGGCGGATACGACCCTGTACCCGAGAAGGGCTTTCGAAATCCCAAAAGCAGTCTAAATGGGGAAGCCGACAAAGAAAACAAAGAAAAGGAAAACAACTAATGTTTGCATGGTTATATAACCTACTCGGTTATATGCTGGAATTTTTCAGCAATATTACGGGCGGCAGCTACGCGCTTGCGTTGCTTCTTTATGCGCTCGTGTTCAAAATTGTATTTTTACCCTTCACCATTAAGCAACAAAAAAATCAGATTGCTATGGCGAAGCTTACACCGAAAATTCAACTAATCAGAGCAAAATACAAGGGAAGAACCGACCAAGTTACCCTGAGAAAGCAGCAGGAGGAGATTATGGCGCTCCAGCAGAAGGAGGGCTACAGTCCTTTTTCGGGTTGCCTGCCCCTGCTTTTGCAGATGCCTCTGATCATCTTCCTTTATAACGTTATAAGAAATCCTCTTTCGTATATCGCGAAGGCGGGTGAGGATGCTATTATAGCAGTTTACAGAGCTATTAACAACGTTGCGGCCGATGTCGAGGTTGCTTTCTCTACCATTGACCAAATCACACTTGCAGGTCAGATTAAGGATTTCAGCGGAGCCGCTGATATTTTGGGTGCGGAAACTGTTGCGAGAGTTCCCAACTTCACCCTCTTTGGTCAAAACCTTGCGAGCACACCAAGCCTCAGCAATTTCTCGTGGCTTGTACTTATACCTGTGCTTGCGGCAGTCGCACAGTGGTTTACGATGTGGATTACGAGAAAAATCAACGGTCAGCCCGGTCAGCTTCAGGACACCGACGCACAGGCGCAGATGTCAATGAAGATGATGGACCTTATGATGCCTCTTATGACACTCTTCCTCGCATTCTCCTTCTCCGGCATGCTTGGCATTTACTGGATTTATCAGTCAGCGCTTTCGATTGTGCAGACGCTTATTCTGTCAAGAGTAATGCCGCTTCCCAAGTACACTGAAGAGGAAATCAAGGCTATGAGAAAGGCACAAAAGGAAGCCGAAAAGGCTCAGAAGCAGGCGATGAAGTCACAGCCCAAATACAGATCTCTCCACTATATTGACGATGACGACTATGATGAGCTTCCTACGGTAAAAACCAACACATCCGACAGGAAAATGTCTTCACAGGACATACCGGAAATTAAAGACTAATTAAGAGAAAGGCAAAAATATGATAAAGGAAATCGTAGCCAGCGGTAAAACTATTACCGAGGCACAGGAAAATGCCAGAGCCGCGCTTGGCGCGGGTCCGCTTGACGACGTTTCGTTTGAAATAGTACACGCAGGCAGCAAGGGTATTTTCGGCATAATCGGCGTTAAGCCCGCTCAGGTTAAGGCTTATATGGAAATTCCCGACTCAGGCGAGGAAAGACTCCAAAGACAGCAGAAATCGCGCCGCGAAAGACCCGAAAGAAGAAGCGAGCAGAAGGGTGAGGTGAAAAACGAGAAAAAGACTCAGTCCGATAAGCCCCATCAAAAGAAGAACAGAACGAAAAAGCATCACGATAAGAAGACTCCCGCAGTACCCGAAGCAACTATCAATATGACACCTAAACCGGTCGAGGACGGTGAGGACTGCTCCTTTGATTTTGTAAAGACCGTTCTTTCGGATATAGGTCTTAATGCAAAGGCGGAGCTTTACACGCTCGATGACGGAACGAGAAGAATTATCATCGCAGGAGATGATGCATCCCTCTTGATAGGCCATCACGGCGATACTCTCGATTCGCTCCAGTATCTTGCAAATCTTGCAAGCTCGAGAAAGAACATTCACGGCGAGCGCGATAAGAGCCGCGTTACCATTGATATTGAAGGCTACAGGGCAAAGAGAGAGGAAACTCTCCGCGCACTTGCCAGAAGAATGGCTGCAAAGGCACTCAGAAATAAGAGAAGCGTTATGCTTGAGCCAATGAGCGCTTATGAGAGAAGAATTATTCACTCCGAGGTGCAGGGCATCGAGGGCGTGTCGACAAATTCGATAGGCTCCGATACTAACAGAAAGATAGTTATCTACCTTACGGACAAGAAGCCCGAGGGCATTTTTGAAGAGAGCAAGACTCCGCTTTCTCAGGAATTTGCTACCGATGAGGATGATACCTCCAGCAGCATCGGCGCGTACGAGCAGCTTGTATCGACAGACAGTGAGGAAAACGAGGTCGTTGCCTGCGAGCTCACAAATCCCGACGAGTCCGACGAAACACTTACAAGTGACGAGGAAATACAGTAATGATTAACTCCGTTATCGCGGCAGTTTCAACCCCACCCGGCAAGGGTGGGGTTGCCATTATAAGAATGAGTGGCGAGGGCGCGTTCGACATAGCCGAGAAAATATTTATTCCGAGAGGCAAAAAGAAAATTGCCGAATATCCGAAAAGGTATCAGATATACGGGGATATAGTATTCAACGGCGAGCATTTAGACGACGGAATGATGACCCTTTTCCCTTCCCCTGCCTCATATACAGGCGAGGACGTGGTCGAGTTTTCGATACACGGGGGGCTACTTATATGCGCGAAGGTGCTTGAGTGCCTTTACATTCTCGGCGCAAAGGCAGCCAAGGCAGGAGAGTTTACAAGGCGAGCGTTTATAAACGGAAAGCTCTCGCTTACCGAGGCTGAGGCTATCGGCACTCTTTTAGAAGCAAAAAGCTATGAGCAAATAAAGCTTTCAAACGGTGCTTCACGAACGAGGCTTGCAAATGAAATAGAAAAACAAAGACGCGCTATCCGCGAGCTTTTATCCTCTATGTACGCAAGAATCGACTATCCCGACGAGGACCTTGGCGACTTTAGCGATGCCGAGTGTATTCAGAGACTCGCAAAAATTGAGGATAGTCTTTTGGCACTTATGAATACCTACCGCACGGGAAAGGCTATTAACGAGGGCATAGACACCGTGATTTGCGGTAAGCCTAACGTCGGCAAAAGCAGCATCTACAATATGATATTCCGTGACGATTTAGCGATAGTTACAGACATAGAAGGTACCACCCGTGACGTATTAACCGGACAAATTTCGCTTGGAAGGGTGCTTATAAATCTATCCGACACTGCCGGAATAAGAAGTCTAGACGATGCTGAGACGGTCGAAAAAATAGGCATAGAGCGCGCCAAGCGCAAGGTTTTGGAGTGCGAGCTCCTTATATGTGTATTTGATAATTCGCGCCCTTTTACAAAAGCAGACGAGGAAATTTTAGCGCTTAAGAACAGCGTAAAGGGCGAAGCTATAGCCATTGTGAACAAGTATGATCTTGACGCAAAGCTTGACACGGGTGCTATCGAAAAGGCGTTTGACAACGTAATTTACACAAGCGCAAAGGAAGATGAGGAAAGCTCACTCGCAAAGCTCACCGCACTTGTCGAAAGGCTGTTTACAGATGAGAAAATATCATCAAGTGACGACCCAATAATATCGACTGCAAGGCAAAATGCGCGCGTACGCTCGGCATATTCGCTGATATCGGGAGCGCGTACTTCACTTGAGGCCGGTGTGGCTCAGGATGCCATAAGCTCTGACGTGGAGCTTGCGCTCGGGGAAATCGGAGAGCTTGACGGGCGGGGAGTATCCGACGAGGTAGTGGCGGATATATTCTCAAAATTCTGCGTAGGAAAGTGACGAAAAATGGAACAGAAGCGCTTTACAAAGAACGATAGCGGGTTTATTTGCGAGAACTGCAAAAAGGAGGTATTGCCTCTTGGATACACCTCAAGGAATCACTGCCCTTTTTGTCTTTGCTCCATTCATATTGACGTAAACCCCGGAGACAGGGCTAATACCTGCCGCGGAATTTTGCGACCTGTATCGGCTCTCACCGACCCGAAAAAGGGATATATCATAATACACAAATGCGATAAATGCGGACAGCTTGTAAGAAACAAGTCGGCGCACGAATCTAAGGTGCAGCCCGACGACATCGACCTTATAATTAAGCTCACTTCGAAGCAAGTATAGAAATAGGCTTATCTCAAATTTGAGATAAGCCTATTTCTATATAACGAGTAATATAACTACGGAGAAAATAAGAACCGCAAGGCCAACGCTCATAATGATTACGGAGTTTTTATTGAATACGAAGCTTTGGTTTCTCTGTATCAGCCGAGAACCGCTGAGAGCTGATAGAACCGGCTTATACAGAAGCATTGCGACACCGCTGTTAAGAAGCGCCTTTGCAAAGTTGAACGGCAATAGAACCTTAGGTATCATAGCAGCGACGTCGCGCGACGTCATCGACATACCTACCTGCGTTAAGTAGAGCGGTGTTACGCACAAATTCAACAGAAGCATTATGGTAGTCGTGATGCAGGTAGCGAAGAAAAATGCGATGAGCGCCATATTAAGGCTGCGCCTTTTATTATATATCAGCGTTGCAACCAAGGCAAAGACGGCGCTTGAAACAAAGTTCATAATGAAGCCGTACCAGCCCGTGGTGCTGACAGTAAACCACTCTACAAGCGAGACCGTGAGAGGTATTACCACCGCGCTTACGGGTCCGTAGATAAACGAGGCAATGGTAATTACAGCATCCTTCACGTCGATTGAAAGAAAGCCCGCGACAGGAGGCAAGGGTGATAAAAGCAGAGTCGCTACGAAGGCGAGCGCCGAGAATATACCTATTCCTGTCATTTTCTCGACAGCTGATTTTTGTTTTTTCATATTTATTCCTTTCACTCGGGGAAAAGAAAAGCTCACAAAAAACGCAAAAGGGCTCTTGTGAGTAGATAAATTATTCGCCATTAAAAAATTTAGCGAGAATATCTTTTTTCATCCGGACTTTACCGTCGGTCGGGGAATTTCACCCCGTCGGGAGCATATGGCTCTTAGCAGACTTTAACTGCCGGTATGGAATTACACCAAACCCCAAAGATTTTCACTACTATTATTGTATCATATATGCAAATATTTTGCAATAGATTTAGAAAAAATAAGTACCCAAAGCTGAAAAATTTAGAGCGGAGCTTCCTTAACGGCGGCTCCGCTCTTTTCTTTTGAATTCTGTCTGGTATAGACAGAGCGTTTTTAATTAACCAAGGATCTCAGCAACAACGCCTGAACCTACGGTACGGCCACCCTCACGGATAGCGAAACGAAGACCCTTCTCGCAAGCGATAGGAGTGATGAGCTCAACGTTCATATCTACGTTATCGCCGGGACGGCACATTTCAACAGACTCGGGAAGAGTGATGATACCTGTAACGTCAGTTGTTCTGAAGTAGAACTGAGGTCTGTAACCGGAGAAGAAGGGCTTAGAACGGCCGCCTTCCTTTTCGGTAAGAACGTAAACCTGACCTACAAACTTGGTGTGAGGCTGGATTGAACCGGGCTTGCAAAGAACCTGTCCTCTTTCAATCTCGTTCTTCTGGATACCACGGAGAAGAAGACCAACGTTATCGCCTGCTTCTGCGTTGTCCATAAGCTTGTGGAACATCTCGATACCGGTTACAACGGTATTCTTCTTTTCCTCAGAAAGACCAACGATTTCAACAACGTCAGCCATCTTGATTGTACCACGCTCTACTCTACCGGTAGCAACAGTACCACGACCGGAGATCGAGAATACGTCCTCTACGGGCATAAGGAAAGGAAGGTCAGCCTTTCTTTCGGGAGTAGGAATGTAAGAGTCAACAGCTGCCATAAGCTCCTTAATGCAGCTGAACTCAGGAGCGTCAAGACCGTTGGAAGAGTTAAGAGCCTCACGAGCAGATCCGCGAACGATCGGAATGTCGTCGCCGGGGAAGTCGTACTCAGAAAGAAGGTCTCTGATTTCCATCTCAACGAGGTCAAGGAGCTCTTCGTCGTCAACGATATCGCACTTGTTCATGAAAACAACGATTGCGGGAACGCCAACCTGACGAGCAAGAAGAACGTGCTCTCTGGTCTGTGCAAGAGGGCCGTCAGTACCTGCAACAACGAGGATTGCGCCGTCCATCTGAGCAGCACCGGTAATCATGTTCTTAACGTAGTCAGCGTGGCCGGGGCAGTCAACGTGAGCGTAGTGACGGTTGTCAGTTTCATACTCAACGTGTCTGGAGTTGATTGTGATACCACGAGCTCTTTCCTCGGGGCAGTTGTCGATCTGGCTGTAATCAAGGAACTCAGATCCGTTTGCAAGGGAGAGCGTCTTGGTTATAGCAGCTGTAAGAGTGGTCTTACCGTGGTCAACGTGCCCGATTGTACCGATATTAACATGGGGTTTGG
>JAZRNI010000052.1:0-3577 GCA_045648105.1 Eubacteriales bacterium
CGGTGAGAGCGAGGGTAAAGACAATAAGGGAATTTTCCCCGCATCCGCGATATTCTCAACTGACCTTCATTCGCTTGGACAGTATATACAGGAGGGAAAGCGTAATATTTTTGAGACCGTGCTTTCAGTCAAGGATTCCGGCAGCTCCTTTACGATTCCTCGCGACGAGTCGAACGTTGACGGACTGAATTTCCTCGCAGGAAAAAAGCTTGATGAGGTTAATAAAACGGCAATGCTAGCGACTCAGCTTGCGCATACTGACGGCGGAGTGCCCAATATCTTAATTGAGCTTGACAAAAAGGATGCTTACGCTTTTGGATATCTGGTATATTTCTTTGAGCTTGCGTGTGCGGTCTCCGGATACGTGCTTGGCGTTAATCCCTTTGACCAGCCCGGTGTTGAGGCATATAAGAAGAATATGTTTGCGCTGCTCGGTAAAAGTGGGTATGAGAATTTAAGGGCAGAGCTGCAAAAGCGCATGTAATTTTTGCTTTGTTTGATATTTTTTCTGTAAAGCGCAAAAAAGGTATTGCATTTTCTGTTATTTTAGTGTAAAATATATACAGAGAGTGTTAATTTTCACATAATTGCATTTTCGTTCTAAAAATGGAGGATACACATATGATTAAATTATTTATCGGTAGCAAGGGCTCCGGCAAAACAAAAACACTTATCGAGCTTGTGAACACCGCAACGGAAAAGTCTAACGGCTCCGTCGTATGTATCGAAAAGGGTGATAAGCTTACCCACGACGTTACATATAAGGCTCGTCTTGTAGATACAAACGATTATAAGATTGAAGATGCAAGCGCTCTTTACGGATTTATCGCAGGTATTCTTGCCTCCAATAACGATATCACTGACGTATTCGTTGACTCCGCTCTTAAAATTTGCGGTGATAAAACGGATGAGTTTGCGGTAATGCTCAAGAATCTTGAGAGCATAGTTAAGGAAGTTAACCTCGTTATGACGGTTTCGATAGCGGTTGAGGATTGTCCTGCAGAAATTAAGGCTTACGCTTAAGTTTAATATAAAAGAAAAGGTCTTGTAGCTTTGCAAGGCCTTTTTTGTCCTTTTTTCTCCTTTTGCATAATATGACATTGAGGTATATCACCTCAAAACGATTCGTTTATTGCTAACGAAGGAGAAGTTACAATGCAAGATAACAGAAACAACAATTCGTGCTGTGCTCAGGATAATCGCGGTACGGTTTGCATCGATACCATGCGCGTGCTTGACAGCTGCAGGGACCGCGATTGCTTCGAGGATGCCAGAGTATACGTTACCGAGTTCGGTGAACAGATACTTGCCAATACCACTAACGTCAGAACAAAATGCGCTGAGCTCTTATGGGCATACGTAGGCGTAGATGAGGTGCCTTTTAACAGAGGATTTTATCAGATTACGGTAAAATATTACATTCTTCTTGAGTTTGAGGCATGCGTTGGAATTGGCGGCAGTCAGACCTTCAGCGGAATTACGGTAGTTGAGAAGGACGTAATACTTTATGGCGGCGAGGGTAGTGTTACCACATATTCATCAAGCCCCGAAAATAACTATTGCAACATCGGAAGCATCGATACGGTCTCCAATAACGACCCCGTAGCATTCGTTGAAACGGTAGCGCCCATAGTTCTCGGAACGAAGATAAAGGATTGTGGCTGCACGTGCTGTGACTCGCTTGATATTCCTAAATGTCTTTGTGAGCGCCTGAACGGAGAAATCGCAAACGGTAACAGCGCACCCAGACTCTATGTATCTATCGGAATTTTCTCTATTGTGAAAATTGAGCGTCCTACACAGATTCTCGTGCAGGCTACTGACTACAGCGTGCCCGACAAGGAATGTACTGCCGCTAGCAACGAGGATAATCCTTGCGCGCTGTTCAGCACTATGCCGTTCCCATCCTGCCAGTTCAAAACCAGCACATCTCCCGTGCAGGAGATGTCGCCAAGAGGCGGTTGCGGCTGCGGCAAGTGAATAAAGACTTAATCTATAGCACTGAATAAAACGAGCCTTTGACTAATAAAAGGGTGACCCAAGCTGTAAAATGATGGGCCACCCTCGTTTTTATTTTTTGTTTTGTCTCATTATTTCGTATGCAAACATAGTTGTAGCCGAAGCGGCTGAAAGGGAAGCGCGGAACTCTCTTTCGTAGTCTATTTTTACTTTTAAATCGGCTTTTTGCAGTATCAAGCTTGATATTCCCCGTTTTTCGCCGCCGACTATCAACAAAATCGGCTTATCAAGCTCGACTTTTCCGAGAATATTGTCGGTATTTTCATCAGCGCAGACTATTTTGTAGCCCTTATTTGAAAAATAATCAAGGTCGGGCGCGCCTTTGAGCCTAAAGGAAGGGAAGAGCTCCGATGCGCCCGCGGAGCTGCGGGCAACCACTCCTGCGGCGCTCATCCAGTTGCGCTCCTGCAAAATTATTCCGTCGCAGCCGCAAGGGTAGAGTGAACGTAGCGCATAGCCGAAATTGTAGGGGTCCTCTATTCCCTCTATTAAGACGTAAAATCCGTCTTGCTTGATATCGTCTTCTGATAGATAGGGAATAGTTCTCTCGCTCGCGTAGGCAATTATTCCGCCGTGCGAGTTCCCTACGGTAATTTTTTCAATTTCGCTATCGGAGCTTTCTACAAGCTCAAAGCCGTATTTTGAAGAAACTGCCTTTAAAAATCCTATTTCTTTCGATATTTTTCTTATCTTGTCCTTGCTGAAAAGTATTTTTATGATTTTTCTGTCGGAGATGTTTTCATCAATTGATCTAATTATTGCACGGATAGACGTCATGCCTTCAAAAACTGTGGAATTTTCAAATTTTATAGTTTCCTTAATCATTAAAGCGAGTCACCTTTCATATATTGTAATAGTACAATTTTTATCTGTGGGGACGGTGGTAATCTAATGTATATGGGCGTTGAGCGTTGCGAGGCACTGGCGAAATATGTAATTGATACGGGAAGTACAGTCAGGAATACCGCAAGATATTTCGGGATAAGTAAAAGTACGGTACATAAGGACTTGACCTCAAAGCTCATATTTGTAAATAGAAACCTTTACGAAGAGGTTGCTAAGATTCTTGAGCTTAATAAGTCGGAAAGACATCTGAGAGGGGGGGAAGCAACAAGGCAAAAATATCTCAAAAAAAGGGAAAAGCCGCAGGGAAGTACCCTACCCTGATTTTTTGCGCTTTCGCATCCGTACTGAGCAGCTTTGTGCGCAATGCACAATTACAAATTACATTATATAATATTTTGCGATAAATTTCAATAACGGATTTTTGTTATTTTAATTTTTTTAAATATTAACGCAAAGACAGCCTTTCAGATAATTAAAATGCAATTCTAAGCTTATTGAAGGTAGCGTTGTATTGATACAGGTAATTGTATTATATTATTTAAATCTATATTTCTGCTCTAAAATATATGATAAAAATCAAATTTATCAATAAATACATAAATTGGATAATGCACAGGCTTAACCGTCCTTAAAATGATGAATACGCAGGAAATACGAAATATCACTATTTATTCTTCCCTTAATTATACAAAATTTTCATTTTGTATAATTG
>JAZRNI010000053.1:0-10991 GCA_045648105.1 Eubacteriales bacterium
CCGTAGCTGTTTTCGATGATGTTTACCTCGAGATTATTTATAATTTCGGGGTTAATAGAGCCTATACCCGCATCTCCAAGAGCGGAGTCGGAATTACTGAGCTGTGCGCGGGCAGCATCTTGTCTGTCCTTGCCGAGATACGCAATAATATCACATACTCTAACAACGCAGCCCTCAAGTGTTGACGGTACGATTTTTAATATATTCCGCTCGTCCACGTAGCAGCTTTCGACCATTTCATCAAAATCATCAAAGTTATCCATTTTTGACGGGAAGTATTCGTCCATTTCCAGCTCGCCGTTATGACTGATGATACCGTCAAGGGTGTGCAGAGTCATATTGAGGGGAAAAATTCCGTCAAGCACCCTTACGCTGTGTACGTTGTGGTTAAAATACCTGCCGGTCTCTGCCCTGTATACCTCGCTTATATATTTTTCTCCTGCGTGGCCGAAGGGAGTATGACCTATATCGTGACCAAGCGCAATTGCCTCTATCAAATCAAGGTTCAAGTTTAATACCGAGCCGATAGAGCGCGCTATTCTGGATACGAGCTGTACGTGCAATGCCCTGCGTGTGATATCGTCGTTCTTGTAAAACGAAAACACCTGCGTCTTATCCGTATAACGGTTGTAATAGGGGCTGTGCATTATTTTGTCGACGTCTCTTGCATAGGACGGACGCCACACGCTGGCCTTATCAAGGCTTTCGTCACGGCGGATGGCATCCTCGTTCTTGGTTGCAAAGTTCGGTCTTGTTCCGCTAGCTATATCCTCTCTGATTCTCTCGGAAATTTCCTTTGAGAGTTGCTTATAATTAGACATAAACATTCTCCTAACAAATGCTTTCTTGATTTAATTTTATCACACATATTAAATTTAGTCAAGTGCGTTTTATTTGGCAAAAAAACAAAAAGACCTGCACGGGTTAATGCAAGGTCTTATGTCAGGGCTTTACGCCATCTTGTTATACTTAAGTGTAAATGCGGATTTCTTGTGAGCGCCGTTGTTCTTGTGAAGTATACCGCGAGCAACTGCTTGGTCTACCTTCTTAACAGCCAGCTTATAAAGCTCACTAGCCTGCGCCTTGTCACCTGCATCAACTGCTGCGTTGAACTTTCTTATAGCAGTTTTGAGCTGGCTCTTAAACATTTGGTTCTGAAGTGCCTTAGTCTGGTTAACAAGGATACGCTTCTTTGCGGACTTAATATTAGCCATTTTTGTTCTCCTTATAAATTTTAGCAACCTCCGCTACACGTCCGCACGGCTGAGAGGGTCCGTTTCACCACGCTTCACTTCCGGTCACATTTTAGTACCGATGTATTATAACATAAGTTTCGCTAAAAATCAATAGTTTTTTAAAAAATATTTATTTTTTCGTTTTTCTATTGACATTTGACTGTTTTTCTGTTATACTTGTAAAGTAATTTGCTTTACACTATGCTTTTAGGGGGCGATACCTGTGTTTGAAAAGAATATGAAGCTCGCCTATCTGCTTGATTTTTACGGTGAAACGCTTGATTGCCACACCCGAGAGATTATGAAAGCTTATTACGAGGATGATCTTTCCCTGTCCGAGATTGCGGACGGTGAAAAAATATCACGCCAAGGCGTCAGGCACATAATAAAAAGGGGCGAGGATCAGCTTCTTTCGCTTGAGGAGTGTCTCGGCTTAGCGAAGCACCATAGCGAGCTTATTTCCGTCGCAGCAAGGCTTGAGTCTGTAAAGGACTATTTTGAAGTCATTGGCGACAAGGAAAGAAGCGAAATCTTATCGAACGCTATAGATACAATTATGAACAAAGGAGTTTGATATGTTCGCAAGCCTTACAGAAAAGTTAAGTAATGCTTTTAAGAAGTTTCGGAACAAGGGAAAACTCACCGAGTCAGACGTAAGAGAAGGAATGCGCGAGGTTAAGCTCGCTTTGCTTGAAGCGGACGTTAACTTCAAGGTTGTTAAAGACTTTACGAAATCCGTTACCGAGCGAGCAGTAGGCTCAGCGGTACTGGAAAGCCTTTTACCCGAGCAGCAAATTATTAAGATTGTTAATGAAGAGCTTATCAAGCTTATGGGCAGCGAGGCTTCAAAGCTTATTATCAATCCAAAGCCGCCGACTGTAGTTATGATGGTTGGTCTGCAGGGTGCGGGTAAAACCACGCACACAGGTAAGATTGCAAGCATGTATAAGAAGAAGGGAAAAAACCCCCTGCTTGTTGCATGCGACGTATACCGTCCTGCCGCTATAGATCAGTTAAAAATTGTCGGTGAAACCGTAGATATTCCCGTATTTTCACTTGGTTCGAAAATTTCTCCTGTAGAAATTGCAAAAGCAGGCGTTGAGCACGCCAAAAAGCACGGCCACGACATGGTATTTATCGATACTGCGGGCAGACTCCATATTGACGAGGAGCTGATGGGCGAGCTTGTTAAAATTAAGGATAGCGTACTGCCGACGGAAATACTCCTTGTGGTAGACGCGATGACAGGTCAGGATGCCGTAAACGTTGCTAAGAGCTTTAACGAGCTACTTGATATTACGGGTGTTGTGATACCAAAATGGACGGAGACACCAGAGGCGGCGCCGCCTTGTCTGTAAGATATATTACCGGCAAGCCGATTAAATTCATCGGAACGGGTGAAAAGCTTGATGCTATCGACGTTTTCCACCCCGACAGAATGGCATCGAGAATTCTCGGAATGGGTGACATTCTTTCGCTTATCGAAAAGGCCGAGGCAAGCTTTGACGAAAAGAACGCGAAGGAAATGGAAAAGAAATTCCGCGAGCAGACCTTTACACTTGACGATTTCCTTATGCAAATGCGTCAGATAAAGAAAATGGGAAACATCGAGCAGTTGCTTTCAATGCTACCCGGTGTTAAAGCTGGCGCACTCAAGGACGCACAGCTTGATGAAAGTCAAATGGCAAGAACCGAGGCTATGATACTTTCTATGACTCGCGCGGAGCGCCTTCGTCCCGAGATTATAAACGGCTCGCGAAGAAAGAGAATTGCTAACGGCTCAGGCACGACAGTAGAGGATGTAAACAAGCTTTTACGCCAGTTCGAGCAGATGAAGAAGACTATGAAGCAATTTTCAAATATGGGAAAGCGCCGTATGTTTGGCTCAATGAAGCTTCCCTTCTAAATTTAAAACAAAAAAACAAAAAAATAAATTATTCATTTTTGGAGGAAAAGAAAAATGGCAGTAAAAATCAGACTTAAGAGAATCGGCTCTAAGAAGGTTCCCTTCTATCGCGTAGTTGTAGCAGACGAGCGTTCACCCCGCGACGGCAAGTTCATCGAGGAGATTGGTTACTACAACCCTCTTACTGATCCCGTTGACGTAAAGATCGATGCTGAAAAGGCTACTAAGTGGTTTGCTAACGGCGCACAGCCTACCGAGACTGTAAGAACGCTTCTCAAGAAGAGCGAAATTCTTAAGTAATCAGGGGCAAACCTATGGATTTTAAGCAGGTACTGACAAACATTGCGCGTGCGATTGTTGACACACCGGATGCCGTTTGCGTTGAAGAAACGGTAAACGGGGACGATATCGTGCTTGTACTTACCGTAGCTGAGGATGATACCGGAATGGTTATCGGACGCCACGGAAAGATAGCTAAGGCTATCAGACAAATTATGAAGGTTGCTGCAAACACCTGCGGCAAGCGCGTAACAGTCGAAATCAAATAAGATGCTTCCTCGGGTGTACTATGCCCGAGGACATTTTTTACTACAAGGAACGAGGGACGGTTTTATGAAAAAATACATAATGGCGCTAGACCAAGGCACTACAAGCTCTCGTGCGATAATCTTTGAAAGAGACGGAAAAATAAAGAGCATTGTCCAACGCGAATTTCCCCAGATTTTCCCAAGTGACGGATGGGTCGAGCACGACCCTATGGATATATGGTCTACCCAGATATCCGTTGCAACGGAAGCGCTTTTAAAAATCGGCGGCAACTGGGATGAGCTTCACGGAATAGCGATAACCAACCAGCGCGAAACAGTCGTGCTTTGGGACAAGAACACGGGCGCACCTATTTATAACGCCATCGTATGGCAATGCAGGAGAACGGCGCCCTATTGTGAGAAGCTAAGTGCTGAGGGGCACGCGAATTTAATTAAAGAAAAAACAGGTCTTGTTATCGATCCGTATTTTTCCGCATCGAAGGTGAAATGGATACTCGATAACGTCGAGGGCGCGCGACAAAAGGCACAAAAGGGCGAGATATGCTTTGGAACTATTGATACTTGGCTCATATGGAACTTGACGGGCGGTAAAGTACACGCTACCGACTACTCGAACGCATCCCGAACGATGCTTTTTAATATCAATACCCTTACGTGGGATGATGAGCTTCTGACTCTATTTGATATACCGAAACAGATATTGCCATCAGCTCTTCCCTCCTCGTGCGTATTTGGATACACAGACAAAACGATTTTAGGCGCATCACTGCCGATAGGCGGAGTTGCCGGAGATCAGCAGGCAGCGCTTTTCGGTCAATGCTGTTTTTCTGAGGGTGAGCTAAAGAACACGTACGGAACGGGTGCGTTTCTGCTTATGAACACGGGTAAAAAGCCGTGTCATACGACAAACGGACTCTTGACGACGGTTGCATGGGGCATAGACGACGATGTTTACTACGCCGTAGAGGGCTCAGTATTTACCTGTGGGGCAGCAATCGGATGGCTGCGCGACGGACTGAAGATACTTGAATCGGCTCAGGACAGCGAATATTATGCGTCCAAGGTGGCTGACAGCGGCGGTGTTATGGTAGTTCCCGCATTTCAAGGTATGGGCGCTCCGTGGTGGGACGCTTATGCAAGAGGAATGATAATAGGCATAACCCGTGCGACTACGAAAAATCATATAATACGCGCGACACTTGAATCTATGGCATATCAAACACTTGACGTGGTAAGCCTTATGGAGCGCTCGACAGACATAAAGCTGAACGCATTAAAGGTAGACGGTGGCGCAAGCGCAAACAATCTGCTTATGCAGTTTCAGTCGGACATACTCGGAGTTGAAATCGAACGTCCGGAAAGTATTGAAACCACTGCTCTCGGCGCGGCGTATTTATGCGGACTTTCGCTTGGCGTTTACTCATCAATAGACGACATCAAAAATACGCGCCGAGTTGAAAAGACCTTTACGCCCACAAAGGACGAGCAGTGGCGTAAAGAGCATACGAAGCAATGGAGCAAGGCCGTAGAGCGCAGCTTGTGCTGGAAGGAAAGCGAGTAGATTAAGTCAGGAAAAATTCCAGCAAAAACAAAAAAGGGATACTACAGTACCCCTTTTGGAGCTGACGATCGGACTTGAACCCGTGACCTGTTGCAACATTGCCCCATTGGGGCAAATTACGAATCCGTTTCGTTTAGAAATCATTCGTAAAACAAAAAAGGGATACTAAAGTACCCCTTTTGGAGCTGACGATCGGACTTGAACCGATGACCTGTTGATTACGAATCAACTGCTCTACCAACTGAGCCACGCCAGCAAACCAGCCTAATTATTGTACCATTAAATAAGGAATTTGTCAATAAGATTTTTAAATTTTTTTGGAGCTTTTATGGATTTATGTAATTTATCGGTGATTAAAGCCTTAATGAACGATGCGGGAATATCATTCCGAAAAGAATTTGGGCAAAATTTTTTAACTAACCGTTTGATTCCCGAGGAGATTGCCGAAAACTGTGCAGATGACGAAAATAGCCTGATTATTGAAATCGGACCGGGCATTGGCTGCTTAACTCAGGAGCTGGCCATGCGCTACAAGCGCGTGATTGCAATAGAAATTGACAAGGGATTGATACCAATTCTCGAAAAGACTCTTGCGGAATATGATAATGTCACAGTAATAAACGATGACGTTATGAAAATTGACCTTTGCGCTCTTGTGGAAAAATACCGCGACGGAATGAGTGTTTCCGTTTGCGCCAATCTGCCCTACTATATCACGACACCGATAATAATGGGACTTTTAGAGTCGGGAATTCAATTTTCATCAATTACCGTTATGGTGCAGAGCGAGGTAGCAAACAGGCTGACGGCAAAGCCCGGCTCCTCGGAGTACGGCGCAATTACCGCCATACTTAACTACTACGGCACGGCGCGCAGGTTATTTAAGGTAAGCGCAGGCTGTTTTGTGCCTGCCCCTAAGGTAGACAGTGCCGTGGTGCGTATCGACCTATATAAGACACCGAAATTCCAACCTAAAAGTGAAAAGCTTTTCAGAGATTTAATCAAGGCTTCATTTGAAATGAGAAGAAAAACCTTGCCAAACGCAATAAACGCTAAATTACCGCATTTATCTAAGGAAAAAATAGGCTCTGCGCTTTTAGAGCTTGGCTTTTCTGAGAACGTAAGAGGCGAGCGCCTATCCTGCGAGGATTTCGTTAATCTTTCAAATTTACTGTAGCTTTTAAATAAGACGGAGAATTGTAATATTCTCCGTCTTATTTTGTTATATTGAATAGCTTAAACATCACCCTTCGTATCATTTCAAAAGGAAGCACCGAGAATGCAATCATTATAACCTTAAAAAGCTCGTAATAGGTGAGGGGCGCTGTACGGAAGAGCGCGCCACCGTAATAAATCATTGCTATCTGTATTGCAGATATGAAAATCATTATTAATATGAACGTCCTATTCTTGCCGATGTTGACAAACAAATTAAGCCTCTCGCACCTTGCTGAAAAGCAGTTGAATATACCCGCAAAAATAAACAGAGCGTAAAATGCAGTCATGAGGTAAATACCGTTACTGCCTTGGCGGAAGGATTGCTTAAAATAATCAAGTCTTAAAAACGAAACGCAGAGTAATAGTGTGTAAGCTCCGTCAAAGCCTATCTCGAAAAGCATTTCCCGACTCAAAAGCGACTCAGAGCGCTTTTTGGGCTTCTCTTTCATATAATACTCCATTGGCGCCTCACCCGAAAACGCCAGAGCACCGAGGGTATCCATAATGATATTTACCCACAGCATCTGAATTATCGTTATAGGATTTTCAATGCCCATAAACTGACCGATAATAGATACACCGCAGGCGGCTATATTCATTATAAGTTGAAAGGTTATGAATTTGCGTATGGATTTAAAAATAGTTCTGCCGTATAATATCGTCCGATTTATCGAGAAAAACGAGTTGTTTAAAAGAATTATGTCGCCTGCGCCCTTTGCTATATCCGCGCCGTTGCCCATAGCAAATCCAACGTCGCAGAGCTTTAATGATGGGGCGTCATTTATTCCGTCACCTGTCATACCTACGACAAGCTCGCACTCCTGAGACAGCTTTACAAGTCGGGTTTTATCCTGCGGAAGCGCTCTTGCAAGCACCCTAAGCTTAGGCAAAATTTCTTTCACCTCGCTATCGCTCATCTTCGAAAGCTCACTTGAGGTTAAGACGATTTCCTCTCCCTTTTTTGTTATTATCCCACATTCCTCGGCAATGCTGATTGCAGTTTCCCGTCCGTCACCTGTGAGCATAACGACCTGTACTCCCGCATCCTGAACACCTTTAACGGCATCACGCACTCCGCTTCTAAGCCTATCCTTTAAGACAAAAAAAGCGCAAAATGTATAATGCGAATCGCCGTTTTCTCGGACAGCAAATGCAATAACTCTGTTGCCTGCTCTCGCGTAGCTTTCATATTCTGCTCTTAATTTGCTTTTATCGATAGCCTGTGCACCTTCACCGCAAATCACACTGTTACATTCAGGTATTATAACCTCGGGAGCGCCTTTTAAAAGCTCTCTGCCATTTTCAAGCTTAACGTACGAATATTTGTGTTCGCTTTTAAAGGGGACAATTTCACTGATTCTATGCTCTCTGACGGATTCGTTTTTCACGAATTTCATAAGAGCACTCTCTGTACTGTTACCGCCTATAACCTCACCTCGCGATAATTTTGATGCTGTATTATAATATGAATTTTCGAGAATCAAGCTATAGAGTCTTGCGTTCTTTTTCAATGCGTTTATACTTGAATAGACGCTCCCGTTTGAAATGATTTTATCACATTCAAGCTTGCCGGTGGTCAGAGTTCCCGTCTTATCGGTAAAGAGGATATTCATTGAGCCTGCTGTCTCTATTCCCACTAGCTTTTTAACTAAAACCCCGTCACGGAGCATTCTTCTTACGTTTGCCGAAAGGACTACCGTTATCATCATTGGGAGTCCCTCGGGTGCGGCTACGACTATTACTGTAATCATCAAAGTCAAGGCGTGTGAGAGCTTGCTTATCACGAATTGAAAATCCCGAAGGTCCTCTAATATTCTTGACATAATATAGCCGTTTTCGGATACGAACGCGCTCCACAGGTAAACAAGTCCAACGATAGCTGCCATAACGTATCCGATTTTGCTTATCTGGAATGCAAGCTTGGAAAGCCGTAGCTTCAGCGGGCTTTTTCGCGTCTCTGTTTGCACATCACGCGCAACCATACCGTAATAGGTGTTTACACCGACGCGCACGACCTTAAGCAGCGCCTCTCCGCTGACCGCGATGCTGCCGCGGAAAACGATCCCCTGATTTGATAAGGAATTTTGTGTATTTTTCGTATCGCGTTTTTTAGTGACTTCCTTACTCTCCCCGTTAAGCGCGGATTGGTCTACCTTTAATACGCCCTCAATAATTTGTGCGTCGGCATGCACCTTTTCACCCGAGGATATAAGTATTATATCACCGACAACTAAATTTTCAGCACAAATCTCTGTTAAAGCTCCGTCACGGTAGACCCGAACCATTGACTGCTTTGATTCCTCCTGCATTTTCCGGAATGCACGCTCGCTGCCAAGCTCGGACAGCGTGGAAACCGTCGTTGCGATAAGAATAGCTATAACAATTCCGAATATTTCAAAAAGATTGCAGTTTCTGAAGGTGAATACCAGCTCCACGACAAGGGCTATTATGAGAATCTTGATAATAGGGTCGTTTAGGTTTTCGAAAAATCTTCTGTAAAAGCCCTTTTGTTTTTCCTTTTCAAGGCTATTAGTGCCGTATTTAGACCTTGAAAGCTCTATTTGCTCCTTACTAAGCCCTATAAGATCCCTCGTCATAATTTACACTCCTAAAATTTATCTAAACAATATTATGTCGAGAGATTATTTTTAATGACAAAGGCTTGGCTTTATTTAAATATAAGCAAAAAAGCAGAGATACTTCATCAGTACCTCTACTTTTGCATTTATTAGTTTTTAATAAATATATACCCGCGAAGCCGTGTAAAGCAATTTTTAACCCTGTTCGTAACAGGTGGGTGCTCTCTCTGTTTCATTGCGCTTCCAACGTCTCCGAAAGTCAAAGCAGTCGGAGGAGGCCTGCATCCCGAGAACAGAAGCCCAAGCTCCCTTTCTATAAGTGTAGGTCCAAATACCGCAATATCACGCACCACGCAGGAAGAAATCAATTATACGTCGTAATCTACGTCAGCGTTAAAAAGCATATCGTTGAATATGTCTTCCATCTTTTCAAACTCGTCATCGTCAACGATGCTTTCAAAAACGATATCCTCGCCATCCTCAAAAACCTTGAGAATAACGTATTCGTTTGAGTCGTCATCTGACGGCTGAAGAGCGTAGTAAAGCTGACCGTCAACCTTCTCGCTGGCAAGAAGGAAAAACTCCTTTTCGTCGCCCGTTTCCTCGTCGGTAAGCGTCAAGACGGGATACTCGTCAAATTCCTCAAGCTCTTCCTTGTTATCAATATTGTTAGCCACTAGCTTATCTCCTTACTTATATTATGTTTTCTAAGTATATTTTATACTACAATTTCGCATCTGTCAAGTAGGATTTTACAGCAAATCCGCCAGAATAAAATTACTGACGTAAAAACCGCTCTCTGTAAGTGAAATTCTGTCTTTATCTAAGGTTAACAGACCTCTTTTTAGGTACTCATCGATTTTTTCCTTGTTCTTTTCGATAAAGTCCTCCGAAAAGCGCTTTTGATATTCTTCGCAAGAAAATCCGAATTTCGTTCTCAGCGCAAGCATGGCATACTCGTATTTTTCCTCGTCGCTCGTGCGCCCCCCATCTATAATGGGTACAGAGCCGCCTATATACTCGTCTATGCTGTCCGTATTGAAAAAGCGTACGCCCTCAAAATATGAATGTGATGCAAGACCGACACCTATATAGTCTTGCATTTGCCAGTATATAAGATTGTGTTTTGACTCAAAGCCCGCTCTTGCGTAATTGGAAATTTCATAGTGCGAATATCCGTTTTTCTTGAGAGTAGCGCAAAGAGAGTCGTACATAGCTCTTTCGGTTTCCTCATCAACAAGAGGTAGCGAGTCCCGTCTTTCAAAAAGCGGTGTGCCTTCCTCTAAAATCAAGGAATACGCCGATATATGCTCCGGTCCCAGAGACAAAACTCGGTCTATACTTAAATCAAAGCTCTCCTTTGTCTGAGTCGGTATTGCGTACATCAAATCAACGTTAATATTGTTAAATCCGAGCAAGCGACAAAGCGAAAACGTGTTTTCAAAATCATCGTAGTTGTGTATTCTGCCAAGAATTTTTTGCTCGTTTTCGTGTATAGACTGTAATCCTATACTAATTCTATTGACGCCGACTTTTTTATAAGTCTCCAGCTTTTGTCGGCTTACCGTACCCGGATTCAGCTCGACTGTAAACTCATAACCGTCCTTTAAGGCGAAGGTATCAACAATTGCATTTACGATAGTTTCAAATTCACAAGCTTCAAGCAATGACGGCGTACCGCCTCCGAAAAATACGGTATCAAGCGCAAGTCCTTTGCTTTTGTAGCCTTGTATTTCCTTTATTAGTGCATCTACGTATCGCTGTCTTTTTTCAACGCTTACGACCTGAAAGGAGCAGAAATCACAGTAGTTACACTTTCGTACACAGAACGGAATATGTACGTAAAGACCAAGTCTTTTATTTTTCATCTTCAAGGCGCAGTACTGCCATAAATGCCTCGGGCGTAACCTCAACACTACCAAGCTTACGCATTTTCTTTTTACC
>JAZRNI010000054.1:0-4064 GCA_045648105.1 Eubacteriales bacterium
GCCGTTGTTTACAAGCTCCTTTATTTCGTCCTCGTCCGTCACCTGCGCTATCAGTCCGCGTGCGACAAGCTCATCGTAAATTTTCATACTGTATTCCTCGCAAAAATCAAATAATCGTCAATATTATATAATAATTTTCCGTCTTTGTCAATGCCAAAGTCAGCAAATTGTAAAATATCCGTCATAGGCCACCGTAAATCCGTGGGGCTTCGCAATTTCGAGCAGCTCCTCGTGTATGGAACGGCGCCTGTCGGTCGGTATGTGCGTCAGAATGAATTTGGCGTCGTCCTTACAGATTTTGGCATCTGTAAAAATGCTTTTCATCTTAAGCGCCTCCTTGAAATTGCCGTGGAGCAAGCTCTTTTTCGAATATTCTCGGTTTTCAAGCGCGCAGTCCAGTATAAAGGTGTCTACCGTTTCATTTTTCAAAATCTGCCAGGCTGAAAGATTTATTCCGCCTGTGTCAAGAGCGTAAAAGAGCGTCTTGTCGCGCGAGACGATGAAGTTAAAGCAAACCTCGCCGCTTTCCTCTACCGTATGATTTGAGGGAAGGGGCACGATTCTGTAGTCCGCAAGAGCTATCGGTATAAACGGCAAAAGCTCGACAGTCTCTATCCTGTCGCTTTCGGGAATTAACGAAATGACCTCTCCGCTGGCAAAAACACGGATGCGCCGCTTCTCGGAAAGCTTCGTAAGTGCCTCGGGCGAGAAATGTCCCTTGTGCGAATGTGAAATAAAAATTTCACTTATATCCTTTAAAATGTCGGGAAATCCAAGCGAGACGGTAACGTCAAAAATATCGGACGGGGCATCGAGCAGAATTTTCTCATCTACCACGACACCGCCCTTATAGCGCACGTCAAAGGAGCATTTTTTCTTGACCTTACAGTCGCCGTAACCCGTACCTAACATTCTTATTTTCATTTTTTCTTTTTCCTCGTGTATTGCTTAGGCATATATATTGATTTTATCACAGGGCGCGCCAAAAGTAAATAGAAAGTTTCAAAATTGTTGACTTTTGCCGCTCTTTATGCTATTATCTTGTATGTAAGTACAATTTGTAAGGACGGGCGCGTTATGAGAAAGCTAGCGATAGTAATCAACGGCGGCGGGGGAGTCGGCAAGGACACCCTTTGCAATCTTGCCTCAAAGCATTTTAACATTATCAATATCTCTACCATCGACCCAATCAAGGAGCTTGCCCGTATGGCAGGCTGGAAGGGGGAAAAAACCGATAAGGCAAGAAAATACTTGGCAGACTTGAAGGCGCTTTGCGTCGATTACAATAATTATCCGACGGAATGGGCGCTTAGCCGATACAGAGACTTTCTCTTTTCCGATGCCGATATTTTCTTTTTGCACATAAGAGAGCCCGAGGAGATAGAGAAGTTTGTGCGCGGAACGGGCGGTGAGGCAAAGACCCTGCTCATCAGAGCTAAGGAGCGCTTAAAGCGCGACGCGTACGGCAACACGGCTGACGACAGAGTAGAGGAATATAATTACGATTATTATTTTACAAACGACGGCACTCTGCTTGATGCGGAGCGCGAGTTTACACAGCTGCTAAAAAATATCGTGTCGGAGTAATTTTTATGGATAAAAAGGATGTAAAGGCGCGCATTGAAGGGCTGCGCCGAGAAATAGAATACAACTCACGGCTGTACTATGAAAACGATGCGCCCGAGATTTCGGATTACGAATATGACGCAATGTTCAGAGAGCTATGTGAGCTTGAGGAAAGGTACCCCGAATACGATTCTCCCACATCTCCCTCAAAGAGAGTTGGCGGTAAGGCGCTTGATAAATTCGTTAAATTTACGCATAGAGTAAAAATGGGCAGTCTTACCGACGTATTTTCTGAGGATGAGCTGCTTGATTTCATCAATCGTACGAGCGCTGTTCTCGGTGATGACACGGAGTACTCCGTAGAGCCGAAAATCGACGGACTTTCCGTTTCATTGATATACGAAAACGGCGTTTTCGTAAGAGGCGCGACGCGCGGTGACGGCGAGGTCGGAGAGGACGTAACGGAAAACTTGAGGACGGTCAAGTCTATACCGTTAAGGCTTACCGAAAATCTCCCATATCTGAACGTGCGCGGTGAGGTATATATGCCTCGCTCGGTGTTTTACGAGCTTAATAAAAAGCGAGAGGACGAGGGAAGCGCGCTTTTTGCAAACCCCCGTAACGCGGCGGCAGGCTCACTCCGTCAGCTCGATTCGAAAATTGCGGCATCGCGTAAGCTGGATATATTCATATTCAATCTTCAAGAGGGCTCGCTATATAAAGACGGCAGGGAATGTCTTACGCACAGCGAGTCTCTTATGCGTCTTTCGGAGCTTGGCTTTAAATGCCTTCCTGACACCGCTGTAGTCAAGGGCTACGGTGCGGCTATTGGGCACGTGCGCGCGCTTGGTGAAAAAAGACCGGAGCTGTCCTTTGATATGGACGGTGCGGTAATTAAGGTGAATAATCTTAAAGACAGAATAAAAATAGGCGAGGGTACGAGCACGCCGAAATGGGCGGTAGCGTATAAGTACCCGCCCGAGGAGAAGAGGACGCGGCTTTTGTCTATCGACATACAGGTAGGCAGGACGGGTGTGCTTACACCTATTGCGAATCTTGCGCCAACGAGACTTGCGGGCACTACCGTCTCGCGCGCAACGCTTCATAACAGTAATTTTATTATTGATAAGGATATAAGAATCGGTGACCTTGTCACAGTCCGCAAGGCGGGCGAAATTATCCCGGAAATAGTAGAGAGCATACCGAGCGAAAGAACGGGTGACGAGCAGATTTTCGAGATGCCGCGTCTATGTCCGTCCTGCTCTTGCGAGGTAGTGCGTGACGATAGCGGTGACGGCGCGTCGGTAAGATGCGTTAACCCGAGCTGCCCCGCGCAGCTCTCGCGCAGTATCGTCCATTTTGCGTCTAAGGGCGCTATGAATATCGACGGACTCGGCCCACAGCTGGTTGAGCTGTTGATTAAAAACGGTAAAATCAAGGACTTCTGCGACCTTTATACTCTTACTGTCAGTGACATAGAGGGTCTTGACAGAATGGGCAAAAAGAGCGCTGAAAATCTTGTAAACGCTATAAGCGCATCTAAGGGCAGGGGGCTTGAAAGATTGCTTTTTGCTCTTGGCGTAAGACAGGTCGGCGAGGTAGCAAGCGAAGCAATAGCTATGAAAATGCAGAGCCTTGACGCGTGCTTTGAAGCCACAAAAGAGGATTTTGCAAGTATTGAGGATATAGGCGAGATTACCGCGGGCTTTCTCGTGGATTTCTTTGCTGACGAGCGCACAGTAGAGATGTGCGAAAGACTTAAGGCTCTGGGTGTAAAAACTGAGTCGACAGCCGAGCCAAGGCGCGAAACTCTCGCGGGGCTTACCTTCGTTCTTACGGGCACCTTGCCGACAATGACGCGCGACGAGGCAGGGGACTTAATCAAGAAAAACGGCGGTAAGGTATCCTCGTCCGTATCAAAAAAGACGTCCTACGTCGTCGCAGGCGACGAGGCGGGAAGCAAGCTTACAAAGGCACGCGAGCTCGGAGTTAAAATTATTGATGAAAACGGGCTTTTGGAAATGTTAAAATAAAAAATAAAGGGCACAGCGATTTTGCGCTGTGCCCAAAGCTTAAAAAGCTCTCGGATTTACACCCGAGAGCCTTTTTGTTATTTGCGTGTGTTGCTGCTATCTATATTTTAGTTAGCAGGAGCGTCAAGAATTATGGGTTGATGCGCCGCACCCAATGAAGGTCCGCCGACTATATATGCGCCCACAAGGTCAGTTGTGCTGTGCTTAGTATAAACAATGCTTGCGCCGTCTGCAGCGAATGCGCCAAGAGTGTTGCTACCGCCCGTAAGAGTTACGGTTGCAGTCGTTGAGCAGTTCTTGTATATAGTCAAGAGAGCGATGCCGCCTGAGTTACCTACACCTATCAAGCCTGTAGCAGAGCTTGCTCCTGCGGTAACTAGACCGTAGTTGTCAACGTCGTTGAAGATAACTGCGGTAGTACCGTGCTTATAGCCTACAACACCTGATGCGTTATCCTTCACTGCG
>JAZRNI010000055.1:0-2448 GCA_045648105.1 Eubacteriales bacterium
TAGGAGAGATTTTATGGTTGATATGATGACTACAAACCAACAGTTGTTTTGTGAGCTGTTGGATCGCAGTATTTTGGAACTGTCGGATATAGACGTTACCTTTCGCGATCGTGGTATCGAGGCGGCGGAAAAGCAGTTGGCGGATTACATACGCTCCACTCTGAAAACAGAAAATTTCTTTAAAATACCTTATCAGCCCAGAGAAAATGCCTGGGCACTGCCGGAGGATGACGACTTTGCCGCTGCAGAGAAAATAATAAACGGCGAGCTTCGCTCGATAGCATTTCCCCATAAATTTACCGATACCTCCCACGTAGATTGGGAATTTAATCCCACTCCAAATGAAGCCCCGGAGTGGACGTGGCAACTTTCCCGTCATCACGAATGGCGCTGCCTCGGACATTGCTACCGTCTCTCGGGCGACGAGAAATATGCTAAGGCATTTACAGAGCTTTTTATGAGTTGGTGTGAGCAGGCAAAATGCCCGTCTGATATGTCAAAAAACACAAAATGTTGGAGAACTATCGAAGCGGGTATCCGTTTGGCACTGAATTGGAACTATGCGTTCTACTCATTTTACAAATCACCGTATATGACAGATCGTGTAATATGTACCTATGTGCGCTCGATCTGTGATCACGGATACCGTCTTAGCCGCTTTCATAGCGTGGCAGGAAACTGGCTGATTATGGAGATGGCGGGGCTTGCACATATAGGCATGCTTTATCCTTTCCTGACCAATGCACGCGAGTGGGGTGATTATGCCTTTTCGAGGCTCCAATCGGAGCTTGACCGTCAAGTATATCGCGACGGCTTCCAATTTGAGTTGTCTACGAATTACCACGACGTGGTCATTATGAATTACCACAGAGTATTCGCCGCGGCGCGAGAGATAGGATATCCCGTCAGCCGAGAGTTCATCGACAAGCTCTTGCCACTGTTCGAACTTGACATCAATATAACTTGTCCTGATGGCAAATACCCCGACCTTAACGACGGACATCGCGCTTCGCTTGAAACTTGGTGTCGTTTGGGCAGCATATATTTTCCGAAACATGAGGCAATAAATTATTTTGCGACCAATGGCAAGGATGGACGAGCTCCCGAGTATACGAGTGTTGCTCTGCCATATTCCGGATTGGCTTTTATGCGTACCGGATGGGGCAAAGACGATCTTTGGTGCTTTATGGATGCCGGAGATTTTGGTCGCGGACATCAGCACGAGGACAAATTGAATATCCTTATGTATGCGTATGGCAAAAATCTTCTTCCCGACTCAGGCTGTTACTCATACGATAGCTCCGATATGCGACGCTTTGTCTTGGACTCTCGTTCGCACAACTGTGCTATGGTTGACGATATGTCGCAGAATCGCAGGGGAAGATATCATCCCGACAACGAGCCGCTAAATAGATACGCAGGTATGCTATGGAGCTTTTCAGCCGACATCGACAGCGTTGAAGGCGTTTACGATCAAGGATACGGTGAGCAGTACCTTCACGTTATACACAAGCGAAAGCTGATCCTTTTCAAAAAAGGCGTTGCCGACAGTGCTCCGTTTGCGATGGTTATTGACAGACTTATAAGTGAAGATGGCGAAGAGCATCTTTTTCAGCCCTCCTATCAGCTTGGCACAGAGCCATACACAGATGACGGCGTGCGTTTTACAGCTGATCACGGCGACCAAGTCAGCTTTAGTATTGTTGCCTCGGCGAGTCATAGTATTATTATCGGACAGGAGAAGCCATTATTTATGGGGTGGCGAAAGAGCTATGAGCTTCCCAATGCATTAAACTTTCCCGTTCCCGCACCCTGCGTAAGGTTTGCTTTAAAAGGAAAAGAAGCGCGTCTTGTTACGCTTTTATGCCCTTACAATGGCACAGGCAAAACGCCAAGATTGGTCAAAGCCTTGAGCAGTATTTCCGATACCAAAGCTTTTATTGAATTTTCCGATGGCAGTACTGCGATCATTGACGAATTGGATCATCCGTGTTACGCAGACACGGCAGACAAATTGTTTGGGATGTAAAACAAAGCAAGCCTTGATTTGGAACTTACTTTTAGATTTATTATATCAAAAAATCCCGCCCGCGTGAACGGGCTTTACGACTTGTTTGCGGAAAGGTTGCGAATGGAAAAATTAAACTTGTGTACAAATCATCCCCAAGGTGATATAATACTTAAAAATATCGTATCATTGGGGGATAAATATGATATTATCGAAAGAAACAATAGGGAAAAGAATTTCGGATGCAAGAAAAGCCACGGGGCTGACTCAGGCTGAATTGTCTGAGAAGATTGGTATCTCAGAGAAGTATTTAAGCCGTATAGAGCGCGGAAAGCAATTACCGAGCATATTAATTGTTGCACGAATGTGCGAGGCATTATGTGTTTCGGCGGATGCATTGCTTTCGTTGGATCGGAGTATAAATTTTAATAACAGCATAC
>JAZRNI010000056.1:0-1571 GCA_045648105.1 Eubacteriales bacterium
AGTGAAATTTTGCATTTTTGATCCTTTCGGAATAAGCAAGGGTGAAAACCAAGTGGCGATAACACGCCATCCTACTTTTATATTATAACTCAAAATTCAAATCAAGTCAATAGTCAATTAGCAAAAAATATGCGATCAACGCTTGCGCTTTAGGCACAATTTCTCTAAAAAATCGTTCAAGGGCCAAAAAAAGCGGTTACAATGATTGACAAAGCCTCAATATTTTGATATAATAAAATGTAAATCTGTTTTTGCAAGGATAAAGAGCAAAAGGAAAGGAGGTTGACATGAAAAAGGTCACGCTGTGCGCGCCGTCAAGAATATACGAGGATCATCCCAAGGGCCATTTTTCTTACGCGGCTATGGTCGATTTTTTTGAGACTGTTGGGCTTGGCGCTATCGATATGTCCTTTGAATCGCTTTCAAGATACGAGGATTCGTGGGAGTCGGTGCTTTATTCTGCCGCGCTTAAGGCCAAGAGCAAGGGAATAGACCTCCCTGTGTGTCATCTCTCCTTCTATATGCCCGACCCGAGCAACGCCGCCTTGATGGCAAAATACACGCGCGAGCTTTTCCGCGGAATAGATGCGGCAAGGCTTATGGGAATACCACGCGCCGTTGTTCACCCGATATCCTTTTATTCCTCCGAGAAGACCTACGGCGATTGGGTGAGGGCGAATATGGCTTTCTTGAAGCCGGTGGTTGAATACGCGAGAGACAAGGGCGTTCGCTTGTGCGTTGAGAACATGCCGAGCGAAAAACAGGCTCCCGACAATCACCTTTACGGTTCTTGCGCGCTCAACGTCTCTGCACTTGCAGAAAAGCTCGGAATAGGAGTTTGCTGGGACGTGGGACACGCGAACATAAGCGGATATAAGCAGTCCGAGCAGATGGAAATACTCAAAGACAAGATAGAGGTCTTGCATATTCACGACAACGGCGGTCAAAAGGATGCCCACTTGATACCCTTTGACGGAAGCATCGATTGGAACGACGTTGCAAAGGGAATTAAAAACAGCGATTTTTGCGGAATACTTGACGTTGAGGTAACCGCATGGGCGCTTTCCGGAGACCGTGGCGTTAGAGAAAGCTTTGGCAAAACGATAGTCAGCCGCGCCGAGAGGCTTATGGAAATGGCGGGCTTGATAGGCTAACGCGCCAAATTTTACAAAATTCACCGATAACTATTTGTGCCGATGCTGCGGCAGAATGGAGAATAATAATATGTTAATTTATAATTCATTAACCAGAAAAAGAGAAGAATTCGTGCCTCGCGAGGAGGGAAAGGTCAGCATGTACACCTGCGGACCTACCGTATATCACTTTGCGCATATAGGAAATCTCCGTACCTACATTATGGAGGACGTGCTTGAAAAGTACCTTTCCTACGTAGGATACGACGTAAACAGAGTTATGAACATCACCGACGTCGGTCACCTTTCGAGCGACGGAGATACGGGCGAGGACAAGATGCTTAAGGGCGCAAAGCGCGAGAAGAAGACCGTGCTTCAAATAGCGCAATATTACACCGATGCGTTTTTTGCGGATTGTGCCAAGCTCAATATAAAGAT
>JAZRNI010000057.1:0-6169 GCA_045648105.1 Eubacteriales bacterium
AGCCGTTCGTTCCTCTCGTATCCAAGGCATCATTATTTCAGACGGATTCTTTGCAATTTCCTTGGTAATATGATGGAAAACGGTGAGATTACCCGCAATATCGAGCTTGTCGGCAAGGTGGTACGCGATATTTGCTACAACAACTCGATTGAGTATTTGAATATGAAATAAAAAAATGAGGCCGCCCCGTATTTGAGGCAGCCTCAATTTTATTCGTCGAATATGCCCCAGGTCTCAAGATTGGGGAACAGGGGCTCGGTGAGCATTCTTTTTGCTGCAAGAGCCATTTCGTGCGTTGATTTTCGAAATTCGCCGTCGTACCATTTAAGCATCATTGACATAAGTCCTGTTATTGCAAAAGGGAAGAGCTGTGAGCGCACCAAGTCGTTTTCGTCCCTAATAAATTTACTGATTCCCGCAAGCTGACCTGAGGAATAATTTATCGAGCTTTGTATAAGATGACCGTACATATTGTTCTTTTTAAGCGCAGATAAAAGCTGCTGTTGAGGCTCGAGAAGCCAAAACTCGAAAAATGCGGTAAGCTCGTTTGTGACGGTGCGCTTAGATGACTCTTTTGTATTTTTGGAATATGACTCGTAGCTTAGCAGTATATGGTCCGTTGCAGCTTTTAAGATGCTTTCCTTGGTTTCGAAATATCGGTAAAACGCCTTTCTCGGAATATCGAGCTCGCGGCATATCTCGCTTACCGTTATTTCGTCAAAGTGCTTTTGCGACAGAAGCTTTATAAACCGATTTTCGATTTCGCTTTGTCTTTGTGCGGATTTTTCCGTTTTACAGGATTTATACACGGCTAACACCTCACAGTGAATATTTTAAAATATTTTACACAGTACCATTATATCAGCATTTTTTGGCTATGTCAAGCCAAATTCAATATAGTATATGGAAAAATCTGCATATTTTTATGCAATGTGCACAAAATTTTGTGATAATAATTGTATGTGGGTGTCACAAAATTGCAATTTTGCCCTCTTTTATTGCTTTGTGAGATTTGTTATAATATTAAAGGATACAAAGCACAAAACAAATTTTTGGGAGGATAAAATGAAAAAGCAGATACAACTTGACGAAAACGGCAAGCGGAAGTTTGGTATTATGGACAAGGTTGCGTATGCAGCGGGCGACTTTGGATGTAATATGAGCTTTGCGCTCAAATCAACCGTGCAGACTTTCTGGCTTGTCTTTATGTATATGGAGATAGGTCTTTTGTCAGCACTTGTACTTGTCACGCAGATATGGGATGCTATCAACGACCCTATGATTGGTTCGTTGATTGACGTGGACAAAAGAAAATACAAGATGGGTAAGTTCAAGACTTACATATTCTTCGGTGCTTGCGGACTGTTAGTCGCGGGCGCACTTGTATTCCTTCCGCTTCCCGAGTCTATCAGACTTAGCCAAAGCGCAGGCGCAGTCGTGGCAAAATCCATAATATTTATCGTTGCATACGTTATCTGGGATGCATTCTACACCGTAGCAAACGTTCCTTACGGTTCAATGCTTTCCCTTGTTACAGACAGCAAGGTCGGACAGGCAGAGCTTTCCACATGGCGTTCAATCGGCTCGATGGTAGGCAACCTTGTGCCCAGCATTATTCTTCCTATGCTTATCTGGAACACCATTACCTATGACGGCTCAGGCATTTTACCGGGATTTGACGGTGAATTTCACATCAACCCAAAGACGGGACTTCCTTATGCGCTTGGTGATCCGATGCTGAGCCCGCTGACGCATGAAAAGGTGCAAGAGCTCATTGGCAGCAGAGTATTTATCGCGGCTCTTATAATGGGCGTGCTTGGTTTTATCGCGTTTATATTTATGATTAAGAAGATTACTGTTCGTGTAGACGAGAGCAATGTAAAGACTAACGAGACAGAGAAGATAAATATTGTAAAGTCCTTTGGTAAGTTTATCAAGAACCGTCCTGCAGTAGGCGTTACGCTTGCAGCTATGGGTATGTTCCTCGGTATGCAGTCCGCAACCACCGCAAATACGATTATGTTTGCGACTTATTTTGGCAAGGCGGAGCTTTCAGGACTTGTAATGCTTATCGGATTTTTGCCTATGTTTTTCTTTATGCCGTTTATTAAGAAGATAGTAGAGAGGTTTGGAAAGAAGGAAGCATCCGTTATCGGTACTCTCGTATCTCTTGTCGGCGGTGTGATAATGATGTTTTTCCCCTTGGTTAACGACACGAACATAGCTCTTGTTGTATATATGCTCGGTCTTGTGTTTTTCGGTATCGGCATGGGTGTTTACACCTGTGTATCGTGGGCAATGATGGGCGACGCTATTGACTACAACGAGTGGAAATACGGAACCCGTGAGGAGGGAACGGTTTACTCGCTTCACTCATTCTTCAGAAAATTAGCTCAGGGCGTAGGACCTTCCGTTGTTCTTCTCATAATGGGCGTGCTTGGATACGTGTCCGACCTCGGTACGGTAGGTCAGAGTGCAGAAACCGCAAAGAATATGTGCTGGCTCGTTGCCGGACTCTATCTCTTCTCGGCAGTGGTACAGTTTATAGGTCTTGCATTCATTTACAACATCGACAAGAAAACTCTTGAGAAAATGAACAGCGAGCTTGGACACGCAAACACAGAGGCAAGCGTAGAGACCGCAGAGGTATGATTTTAAATTAATATCTTTCGTAAGAGCACTACGGCGTCCGATAAAAACAAATTCGGGCGCCGTATTTGTAAAATATGTTTAAACACGCTTTTTTTGATTGACATACGTGAGTTTTTGGGTATAATAATCTTGATATATTTTTTAAGGAGAACTGTATGAGAAACGTATTGAGTCTTAATAAGGACTGGCAATTTGCCAAGGGGGTTTCAAATTATCCCGAAATGAAGCCGGAAAATACCGAGTCTGTAAGCCTTCCGCATACTTGGAACGCGACCGACGGTCAGGACGGCGGCAACGACTATTTCCGCGGCACATGTGCTTATTTTAAAACGCTTAAAAAATCAGAGCTGCCTATAAATGCGGAATATTATCTTGAAATAAACGGAGCTAACTCCTCATCCGACGTTTATCTTAACGGCGAGCATCTTTTCCATCACGACGGCGGTTACTCGACCTTCCGCGTGCGCCTTACCGATAAGCTTACCGAGGAAAGTGAGCTTTGCATACTCGTAGATAACGCTCCAAATGACAGCGTTTATCCGCAGATGGCAGACTTCACCTTCTACGGCGGTCTTTACCGCGACGTAAACTTGATTTGCGTGCCTCGCGCGCATTTTGACCTTGACTATTACGGCGGACAGGGAATTATGGTAACTCCCACGCTTTCAAAGGGCGTAGCCAACGTTAATTTTAAGGTTTTCCTTACCAATGCTGATAACACGAGCCTTCGTTATACCGTAAGCGACAGGGACGGAAACACCGTTTCTACACTTATCACAGACAAGCACGATGCTGATTTGCAAATTGAAAATCCGGTGCTTTGGAACGGAAGGAAAAATCCCTACCTTTATAACGCTAAGGCGGAGCTCATACGTGACGGCGAGGTAATTGACGAGGTTAAGTGCAGATTTGGCTGCCGTACCTTTGAGATTGACCCTGAGCGCGGATTTATTCTTAACGGCGAGGAATATCCTCTGCGCGGTGTATCGCGTCACCAGGACAGACTCGGCATAGGTAATGCGCTTTTGCCTGAGCACCACAGAGAGGATATAGACCTTATCCTTGAGGTAGGCGCAACTACCATACGCCTTGCACACTATCAGCACGACCAGTATTTTTACGATTTGTGCGATGAGGCGGGATTTGTAATCTGGGCGGAAATTCCTTATATTTCAAAGCATCTGCCCAACGGACGCGAGAACACGGTTTCGCAAATGCGCGAGCTTATTACGCAGAACTACAACCATCCGTCAATCGTAGTTTGGGGACTTTCAAACGAGATAACGATGAACGGAGCGAAGGACCCCGACCTTTTAGAGAACCATCATATACTGAACGATTTAGCACACGATATGGACCCCACCCGTCTTACGACTATGGCGTGCGTGTCCATGTGCGATATGGATGAGCCCTACGTTCAGATACCCGACGTTGTATCCTACAACCACTATTTCGGCTGGTACGGCGGAGATACCTCGATGAACGGACCTTGGTTCGACGAGTTCCACGCAAAATACCCGAATAAGCCTATCGGTGTTTCCGAATACGGCTGTGAGGCGCTCAACTGGCACAGCTCAAATCCCGTACAGGGCGACTATACCGAGGAGTATCAGGCGTACTATCACGAGGAGCTTATAAAGCAGTTATTTACAAGAAAATATCTTTGGGCAACCCACGTATGGAATATGTTTGATTTCGGTGCTGATGCGAGAAGCGAGGGCGGAGAGAACGGACAGAACCATAAGGGACTTGTAACGATGGACAGAAAGTACAAGAAGGATGCGTTTTACGCATACAAGGCTTGGCTTTCCGACGAGCCGTTCGTTCATCTTTGCGGAAAAAGATATATAGACAGAGTAGAGGGTGTGACGAAGGTTACGGTTTATTCGAATTTGCCCGAGGTTGAGCTTTTCGTTAACGGAGAGAGCATCGGTAAAAAGACGAGCAAGGAGCATTTCTTCTACTTTGACGTTAAGAACGTAGGCGAGAGCAAAATCGTAGCCAAGGCGGGCGAGCTTTCCGACGAGGGAGTAATCCGCAAGGTTGACACGATGAACGAGGACTACATCCTTAAAGAAAAGGGCGCTGTTCTTAACTGGTTCGACGTTGAAGCACCGGAGGGAAGATTCTCGCTTAACGACAAGCTTTCCGACATTATGTCAACGTTTTGGGGCAAGATATGGTTTGTAAGACTTGGTCTTAAGCTTAAAAAGAAAATGTCAAAGGGCAAGGATGGCAAGAAGAAGGAAGCTATGGGCTTTGAGCTTGGTGAGGGCGTAATGAAAATGATGGGCGGATTTACCGTACTGCGTTTGACCAGTCTTATAAGCATGGTGGATATTTCGTTTAGCAAGGAAGAATTGCTCAAGATGAACAGGCAGCTGAACAGGATACGCAAGCCTAAAAAATAATCTTTGGAGGAAATATGCGATGAAGATGACGTTTCGCTGGTACGGAGAAAAGGACTGTATTCCGCTGAATTATATCAAGCAAATTCAGGGAATGACGGGTGTTGTGACAGCCGTTTACGACGAGCCCGTCGGCTCGGTCTGGCCCCTTGAAAAGCTGCTTCATTTAAAGAAGCTTTGTAACGATGCAGGGCTTGAAATGGAGGTTATAGAGTCCGTACCCGTACACGAGGATATTAAGCTTGGAAAGCCTACTCGCGATAAGTATATAGAGGCATACAAGCAGAATATTATCAACTGCGGAAAAGCAGGTGTAAAATGTATCTGCTACAATTTTATGCCCGTTTTTGACTGGTTCAGGACGAATTTGTACTATAAGCACGCTGACGGCGCAACGTCGCTTTCGTATAGCGAGGAGGACTTCTCGCGCCTTGACAAGCACAATTTGCGTCTGCCCGGATGGGATGAAAGCTACACTCCCGAGGAGCTTAACGGCTTGCTTAAAGAGTACGAGGGCATGAGCCACGAAAAGCTCTTTGAGAATTTCGTTTACTTTTTGAATCAGGTTATGCCTGCTTGCGATGAGAGCGGAGTGAACCTTGCGGTGCATCCCGACGACCCGCCGTGGGATATATTTGACCTGCCCAGAATAGTTGGCAAGGAAGAGGATTATGACAGACTCTTTGAGGCCGTGCCCAATATGCACAACGGTATTACCTTCTGCACAGGAAGCCTTGGGGCGGGCAGATTCAACGATTTGCCTAAAATGGCGGGCAAGTATGCAAAGCGAATTTACTTTGCTCATTTAAGACAGCTCAAGTACACCTCTGATACCGATTTCTTTGAGAACGGGCATCAGACGGCGGACGGTGACGTAGATATTTACGAAATTGTAAAGGCACTTGAGGACAACGGATTTGAGGGTTATTTACGACCCGACCACGGAAGAAACGTATGGGGCGAGGATGCAAAGCCCGGCTACGGTCTTTTCGACAGAGCAATGGGTGCTACGTACCTACAGGGTGTTTTTGAGGCTGTAAAGAAAGGGAACGAGAGAAAATGAAGCAAAACGTATTAAATACCGACCTTAGCGGTAAGGTTGCCGTAGT
>JAZRNI010000058.1:0-1652 GCA_045648105.1 Eubacteriales bacterium
GTATCGGGCAGGCGGAAGCTGAGATTACCCTCGGTATAGCTTTTGTATCCGTCACCCTCACCGTCATTGCAGGAGACAAGTGTCAGAAAAATAACGGCGGCTAAAAGCGCGCATAAAAGTCTTTTCATAAAAAACCTCTCAATATTCAAAGCTTGCCCCGTCGAAAATCTCCGTAAAATCTCCAAGGCAGTCGGGGTACATCTCCTCGGGAGCGGTCATAAGAACCACGAAATACGCGTACGGAGTGCGGTAAAAGCCGTTTGCGTAAAAGTGTCCGTCTTCTGAATATGCGTAATACGGTGTTGCTTTGTCTGTGCAAACGTCTGCCGTTCTGTCGGTTTTTTTCTGCCAGAAATATGCAAGCTCGCTTTGCGACATCGTCTCGGGTATGCCCTGATTGAAGCCTGCCTCAAAGGAAATTCTGATTATGCCCACGGTGTATACGCCGTTTGTAAATACCGCATCGAAGCCGTCAGCCTCCGCCTTCTTATAGTCACCCTCAAGCGGTAAAACGAGCTCGCAATGTCCGTAATAGCTCTCGTCTGCGGCACACGAGGAGAGTAAGAGGGAGACGACGGCAAGAAAAATTACAGCAAGGCGCTTCATTAAAACACCTCTAAAAGCTGACGCATATCGGAAATTATCATATCTGCGCCCGCCTCTTTCAGCTCGTCATAATCGCGAAAGCCCCATAAAACACCGACTGAAAGTCCTGCGCCAAAGGCTTTGGCAAAGCTTATATCAACCGAGGTATCGCCAAGATACGCAATTTCGCTTGGCGAAATTCCAAGCGTACGCGCTGCGTGAATACCGACCTCTGGGCTCGGCTTTAAGGGAAAGCTATCGCTCTGACCGAGTATAAGGTCGAAGGTGTCCTTGAAAAAATGCTCCGTTACGGGTACTGCGGCACTGTGCGGCTTGTTTGAAATCACACCGAGCAAAATTCCCTTCTCCTTAAGAGCCGAAAGCACCTCGGAGACGTTTTCAAACACTCCCGTTTTGTAAAGCGGCGCCTTATCGTACATTGTCTTATAGGTTTCGTAGAGTCTTTCTGCAAGCGCTCCGTCCTCTATTCCCTTGGATTTCAAGGTGCGCTGTGCAAGCACGCGCGCTCCGTCGCCTGCGTAGTAGTTGAACTCCTCCTCACGGCATGGCTCTATACCGAAGCTTGAAAGAGCCGTGTTCATATAATGCGCGATAGACCCGACTGTATCAAGTATAGTGCCGTCAAGGTCGCAAATCAATGCCTTTAACATACTAATCCTCTGTTTTTTTTAGTTTTGCGAAGGTCGCCATAAGCCTTTTGACTCCGTGATTATCGAATTTGACCTCGTAAAGCACGTCTCCGCCCATATCCCTCGCGCTGATAAGCACACCAAGCCCAAAGAGTGCGTGACGTACTCTGGTGCCTGCGGGCAGTTTTTCCACACCGAAGCCCTCAGCACCGCTTTTTTTCGGCTTGTCTGAATTTATTGAGGGACGGCGTAAAAATTCATCTGAAAAATGCTCACGGCGCGCGTTTTCACTTCTGTTATTATAGTAAATTGACGCACGGGGCGGCACTTCTCTCGGTTTTTCGCTATCCAAAAGCTCGCTTGGAAGCTCATCTCTTATAAAGACGGAAAGCGGATTGAATACCGTTCTGCCGTACA
>JAZRNI010000059.1:0-6770 GCA_045648105.1 Eubacteriales bacterium
GTATTTACAGCGCGCGGGTTCCGGGCGGACGCGGCAACGAAAAGCAAAACTACGATTTGCTGCTCGAAAAGCTGTCTGAACCCGACGAGCGCGGCGCACACTATACCGCCGCAATCTCGCTTTCTTATCCCGACGGTACTCTCGTTGAGGCAGAGGGCTATCTCTACGGAGATATAATCCGCGCACCGCGCGGCGAGGGCGGATTCGGTTACGACCCCATCTTCGTCCCAAGGGGCGAGACTCGCACCGTTGCCGAGATGAGCGACGCGGAAAAAAATAAAATCAGCCACAGAGCCAACGCGCTTCTTGCGCTTCTTAAAAAGCTAAGCTGATTTTTTGGTATATATTGACAAAATATCAAAACTGTGCTATCATTAAATTGTTATTTGCAGGAGCGGAGGATTCTCTTGCTTTAAGTTCGCGTTATATTATAATTTTTTAAAGGAGCTTCATAATGGAAGAAAAAATCGTTGAGCAAGGTGCACAGGCCAAGCTTTCCAAGACTTGGACCTACACCGAAAAGCTTAATAAGCACGTAACCCATCACACTCTTTCCATCCAGGGTAAGAGATTCAGCCATCAGGCAGAAATTAAGGAAGCGTCTCAGATGATGAGACAAAGAACCGACTTCAATCTTGATAACGTAAGAGCTGTAAATTCTTATTACGGTCTTTCAAGAAATATCGTTCTCACAATAATTCTTGCAATTCTCGCATTGGCAGGTCTTGTTCTTGCTGTAGTGGGCATTGCAGGTGATGCAGGTATAGCGCTTCTTATCGTAGGTCTCGTTGTTGCCGCTGTATTCGCACTGCTCGCAGTACTCGTATACAGAAAAACAAAGCCCGCATTTATACTTGAAATAGAGACGGCCGTACCTATGGGTGAGACAAAGACGAACAGCTTTGCTTACGGCTCAGCCAGCATAAACTTCGGCAAGAAGCGTCACAGCTTTCTTTTCTACATTTTTCTCATCGTTCTTTTCCCTATCGGAATCCTTTACTTACTGTTCCATTCAAAGGGCAACAAGTACAAGTTCGCAATGGATGCTGAAACCGGTCTTGACATCGTAGATACCATCGGTCAGTACCTCATCAAAGAGTAATTTTCCAAGTAAAAGGCGCACCTCCGGCGCCTTATAGGGCAGGAAATTTGTCGTAAATTTCCTGCCCCCTTTATTTTTTCAAAAGGCGGCATATCGCCAAGCTTTTTTGCATACATTTTTTAATAAATACTTGACTGGAAAAATATAATTTGATATAATTAAAAAAAGCGCATTAAAGGGAAAATAAGCCTTGCGCGGAAATGAGGCACTTATGTACGACACCTTAGAATCATTAAATAGGGCAAAAGAGTCACTGCCGGATAGATTTAAAAAATGCAAAGCCTTGGCAAAACCGCTTAGCAAGGCAAGGGAAGCGTGGCTTAAGGCGCAGGCAAAGGCCGATGACAATCCAAAGAAATATAAGCTTTCCGTAAAAGCCACCGAGCTTAAGCAGGAATTCGCTATTCTGTTAAAGGATGGGCTTGGCGAATACAAGCGCTATAAGAAAACTGTAGACGACATAGACAACGACTATGCAAAAATAATATATGACGAGCCAAAGCGCTCGCAAAGACATAAGCTCGAGAAGGAAGCAGATAAATTCAAGAGCCAACAGCAAAGGCTCATCTCAGCCCTTGACGGAATGTACCAGGGCTATATTCAGTATTGCAAGGAGCTTGGCATCTCAGATAGGGATATGAGCGCAACAAGGCTTTTCACAACGCCTGATGCAAACGATATTCAGCTCTCTGCTCCTAAGCAGAATTACCGTAGCGAGCAAACGGTGCCCGTATACAGCGTGCCTCAGCCTCAATACGCTCAGTACCCCCAGCCCGGCGTACATATCGCACCGGTAAGCATTGATATTTCAAGCATCGTAGAGAATGCGGTAAGAAATGCAATGGCAAAATTCACCTCGGTATTCGAGGCGCGCGCAAATGCGTACCTCGACTCGGCTCGTCCATGTGCCACACAGAGCGGTGAGAGTGCGTCTGTGCTGTCCGAAGGAACCGTAGATATGGCAAACAAGGTTCTGGACGATGAGAAGTTCGTGCTGGATAAGCTTATTGCGCTTATCGAGGGCCTTAAGGAGGTAACGCAAAATCTAAGCGAGCTCAGCCTTGCATACAGCGAGCTTGCCGAAAAGCAAAAGGAAGCAAACGACTCCGCACGCCGTGTCAACGATATGCAAAGAGCGCTTTCAAGAGAGCTTCAGGGCGTACAGGCAAGCCAAAAGGTTATCACGCAGGACCAGATATCCGTAACCGATGAGCAACACGAGCTTTACGAGCGTCAGAAAACGGCTCTTGATAAGCAAAGAGCGCTCATCGAGGCACAAAAGGCTCTGGGTAATACTCAACGTGCCCTGATGGAAAATCATAAATCACTCGAGGGCGCAATGAAGGAGCTTTTAAGTACGCAAGACGGTAATATCGCAGCGGAAAATGAATCTGCACCGCCCCTTGAGGAGCTAGCGCAAGATATGCCTCAACAGACAGTTGAAGAATCCCCTGCCGAGACAGTCGAAAATTCAATAGAACAATCCTCAGCAGAAATACTTGAAAATGCTCTTGAAGAATCTCCCGCACAGCTGCTTGAAGAAGCAGTTGAAGAGTCCCCCGCAGAGCCCGAGACCGGCGCAATCAGCCGTGAGATCGATCAGGAAAGCGGTAAGGATAAGCTCTTGGAGCTTGAGTGCGACGAGGCAAGCGTTTAATATCAAAATCACACAGTATTTTTTCAAGCTCGGACTTTGAAAGTTCGGGCTTGTATTTTTTCTTTCCCTCAAGATACGGCAGTACACCAATGCCGCCAAAGCTTGAAAACAGCAAGGAAAGCAAAGCTCTGTTTTCCTCGGATTTTATACTTAAGTAGCAGGGCGTGTAACAAATAAGCGAGTAAATAGCGCCGACAGCACTCTCAGCAAGCGTAAATGACAACCTTTTTGAAAGTCTTGCAAAATCAGAAAAGCCCGATAGATTTGCGTAGGGTATAGAGTAGCTTCTTGAGAGCCTTTTGATTATTATTCTCTCCCTGTCGGAAAGCGCGATGAGCAAGGGCCTTTTGCCCGAATTTTTCGCAATATCGCGTATTTCATCAAACGAGATGCGACAGCTCTTATCAATAATTATTCCAAACATAAAAAAGGCGAGGGACACAGTCTGTAAGCCCCTCGCGTATCCCCTTCGTGTATCGTTTTTATTATTTACCGACAAAAACGATTTATTGACAAAAAGGAAAATTAGTTATATAATTTTAGATGATGTAGCTGTCATCGCTATCGGCATCGTCTGCCATGGCTGCAACAAGCTGTACGTTGTAGGCATCTATAACCGCCTCCTCAAGCTCGCGGCGGAACTGAGAGTTGATAGGATGCACGATATCTCTGTAGGTTCCGTCAGGATTTTTTCTGGACGGCATAACGATAAAATATCTTTCCTTGGCGTAAATTACCTTAACGTCGTGAACCGCCAGGCAGTCGTCAAACGTCACCGACGCTACCGCTTTCATCGGCCCCTCGTCAAAAAATTTTCTGATTTTGATGTCTGTAATTTTCATTTTCCACTATGTTCCTTTCTGTATGTAGAATTTTCTAAAAGCACTGAATATAATATAACACATTAATATTAAGAAAATTAGCGAACAAAGGGAGTAAAGTATAAATTTTTTTTATATTTTTTATGAATTTTGAGGCGATTTATGAAGTAATTTTTAACATTGGGGGAGCAATTTGTCGAATAGCCTTATTGTGAAAGAAATTTTAAGCATTAAGGAAATTTTAAAATCAAGGACGGCAAAAATACATTTCGTCGGTGTCGGCGGAGTGGGGATGTACTCGCTGTTTCGTTATCTCAAGCGCGCAGGATATACCGTCACGGGCAGTGACAGGAGCGAGGGGATGCTTGTAAAACGGCTTATTTCGGACGGTGAATGCGTATATACCCATCATTCCGAGGAAAACGCCCGCGGCGCAAGCCTCGTTATCTACTCAAATGCCGTGCCGCAGGATAATCCCGAGCTTTTATTTGCGAGGAAAATGAATATCCCCGCCTTTGCGCGCGCACGCCTGCTCGGTGCAATAATATCCTCGTATAAAAGAAGCATAGGCGTTATAGGAACTCACGGCAAAAGCACCGTAACCGCTATGATTTACAGTATAATGAAAAAGGCTTCAGACTCTGTTGACTGCATATGCGGCGCTCATCTCGGATGTGAGAAAGAACCGTTTTCCTTTTCCGACTCCGATACACTTATATATGAGGCGTGCGAGTATCAGGACAGCTTTCTCAGCTTTTTCCCGACGTATAACGTCTTTCTTAATCTGGAGCTTGACCACACCGATTATTTTGAGGATATCACCTCTTTAAAGACTTCATTTTCCAAGGCATCGGAAAATGCTCGCTTTTCGGTCATAAACCGAGATGATATAAATCTTCCGTTTTCAAAAAGCGACGGTGAGACACATATATTTGCGGGTAAGAGCGAGGGGTGCCGTTACCGCTTGCTTGATATTACGGAAAATGGCGGAAAATACTCCTTTTCGGTAAGAGAGGTGTCGGGGCGTGTCACAAAAATCGCGCTTAATATATACGGCGACTTTAACGTCTGTAACGCGCTTATGGCATATGCCGTATGCCGTGAAAACGGTATAGAGCCCGAACGGATAGCCAAGGCGCTTTGTGAGTTCGAAGGCGTGCCGCGCCGACTTGAGCTTATCGGCAGATATAAAAACCACCCGGTTTATTACGATTATGCTCACCATCCCACAGAGATACGTGGCGGAATATTGGCAATCAGCGCGGCAAAGGGCCTGCCAATAGTTATTTTCAGACCTCATACCTTCTCGCGCACGCGCTCGCTCTTTGACGGATTCGTAAGCGCGCTCTCCTTGGCAAAGCGCGCACTTATACTCGATATTGAGGGGATAAGAGAAAAGGACGACGGCACGCTTTCTTCTCAAATGCTTGCCGAGTCAATCGGAAAGAGTGCTGAGCGTGTGACGGAAAACGACGTATTTAACTATATTGACAAAACGGATGCGCCTATTATTCTTATGGGTGCTTCAAATGTGGAAAAAATAAAAGAAAGGCTGACACAGGAATAATGAAAGAAAAAAAGGAAAATCTGCTTATCAGCGCGTGCCTGTTAGGACTGCCATGCCGGTACGACGGTAAGAGCGTAAGAAAGCTTGACCTTGAAATCTTAAAGGAAAAATACAATCTCATTCCCGTATGCCCCGAAATATACGGTGGCTTAACTACTCCCCGTAATCCCAGCGAACAGCGCGCAGGGCGAGTGTATATGAACGACGGCACCGACGTTACGGAAAATTTCACGCGCGGGGCGGAGTGTGCATACAGAATGTGTATTGAATTTAACTGCAAAAAGGCTCTTTTAAAGGAGCGTAGCCCTTCGTGCGGCAAGGGAGCGGTGTATGACGGAAGCTTCACAGGCACTCTCGCTGCGGGTAACGGAGTGAGCGCGGAGTACCTTTTGGCGCGCAAAATAGCCGTCTATGGCGAGAGTGAAATAGATAAACTTTAAAAAATGACAGATTTGCTATTGACAAAGAGACATTAAAGTTTTAAAATATAAATATATTTTTAACTTTGGAGGTAGGCCGTAATGGATTCGGATAATTGCGACAATAATTTCAATAAACAAAATCCGAAGGGAAGATGCGGCAGATATTCTTGATTCTTCCCTTGGTAGAAAGGAAGAACCGTGCAAGAGAATATCAATACCCAGGACATCGTGCTTTCGCTTGACGAAAGCCTACCGGAAATCTCCGAGCTCATCTCGTATATAGATACGAGGAATTTTTCGGGCTTTGTAAACGAAGTATCTAAGATACCGCCGCCCGATATATCAGCTTACTTTGACGAGCTGCCATCAAATTACAAAAACGTTTTCTTTCGCCTCTTGCCGAAGACTCTGGCGGCGGACGTATTCGTTGAAATGGACAGCGACCTTCAGGAGTACCTCATCAATTCATTTACTGATATTGAGCTTTCCGAGGTGCTTGACGAGCTTTATCTTGACGATACCGTCGATATAATCGAGGAATTGCCTGCAAGCGTTGTAAAGCGCATAATCAAAAACTCAAGTAAGCAGAACCGCAATCTTATAAACCAGCTCCTGCGTTATCCCAAGGACAGCGCCGGAACGATTATGACGACGGAGTACGTTCGTCTCACACCGAATATGACGGTTGAAAGAGCGCTTAATCACATACGTAAGGTTGCGCTTGATAAGGAAACGGTATATACCTGTTATATGACCGACGAAAACCGCCGTCTTCTCGGCTTTGTGACAGTCAAGCAGCTTTTGCTTTCCGCGCTTGACACCCCTCTTTCGGAAATTATGCAGGAAAACGTCATATTCGTTTCTACCACGGAGGACAAGGAAACCGTTGCTCTCAAATTCAACAAATACGGCCTTATGGCAATGCCCGTCGTTGATACGGAAAACCGCCTCGTCGGTATCATCACCTTCGACGACGCAATAGACGTATATAAGGAAGAGGCAGAGGAGGACTTCGCAAAAATGGCGGCGGTCACTCCTACCGAAAAAACCTATCTCAAAACGGGCGTTTTCGAGTTCTTCAAGGCGCGCATACCGTGGCTTTTGCTGCTGATGCTTTCAGCTACGTTTTCAAGCGCGATTCTGAACAGCTTTGAGCTCTTGCTCCCCGCCGTTCTTATCCTCTTCGTGCCTATGCTTATGG
>JAZRNI010000060.1:0-1714 GCA_045648105.1 Eubacteriales bacterium
GCGTTAAGAAGAGCGGGGAAGTCGGCGTATTCCTTAACGGTAACGCCCACGGTCTGCTCCGTAAGAGCATCAAGGTGGAAGGTGCCCGTCTGTGCGGCGATAATAGCACCGTTGAGGTCGCTAAGATTATTCACGTTTGAAAAATCAAACGTTTCTCTTCCTCCGCAAGAGGTGAGTGCAAACAGTCCAACGACTATTGCGAGTGTGAGTGCGATGAGTCTTTTCATTTTTTTGTCTCCTTTTTGGAAAAAATATTTTTTTAGAAAACAAAACGGTCGAAGCAAGTGCCTCGACCGATAATAAAAAGCTCAAATAAAGCAGATATATTTCTTCAATCGAAAGTAGCACTCCACAAGACACTTGTGACAGTCGTAAGGATATTATCCACACGACCAACGATAAACCGCTCAAACGGAAAATCATTTCGGCAATGCCCCCTTTCACAAAGCACCGTTGGCATTTGAGCACCCGTGCTATGTTACTGATGAGAACTGCGCCTCTAACTATTCTTTGGTTCGACTATTTAATTTTCATATCGGTATTGTAACACACAAATATACGTTTGTCAATCCCTTTTTCAAAAAATCTTAAAAAAATTTTGTCTACTCCAAAATATGCATTTTCCACTTCGAAAGTTCATACCTTTTAATAAAAAAAGGGAAGGATTTAAAAAAGTGAAAATTGCGATAGTTGGATACGGCAGGCTTGGTGCAGCCTGTGAGAAAATACTTTTAAAAAGCGATGTCCATTCGCTTGCGGGTATATTTACAAGGCGGATAGAGAGCAGTGTCAATGCGATGTGCGATAGGGTTTACCCCCTTGAGAAAATTTCGACCTTTAAAGAAGACGTAGACGCCCTCCTTCTGTGTATAGGCTCCCGTAGCGACTCATTTGATATATCTCCTCGCCTTGCAAGAGAGTTTAATATCATAGATTGCTTTGATACTCACCAAAGGAGTGCTGAATATCTGGAGCTTGTAAATAAATCGGCTCTCAAAGGCGGTAAAAGTGCTATTTGTATGTGCGGATGGGACCCGGGACTTTTATCGCAAATCAGAGTTATTTTTTCATCACTCTTTACCCTTAATAATACTTATACCTACTGGGGAAAGGGTGTAAGTCAGGGTCACAGCGAGGCTGTCCGCCGTATTTGCGGTGTAAAGCACGCCGTTTGCTATACGGTACCTGATGAGAAGGCCGTGCGTCTTTCGGAGCTTGGAGTGCCTTTTTCAAAGGATAAGCTCCACCGCCGCGAGTGCTACGTCGTAGCATCCGATAGCGAAAGTGAAATCGAGGAAAAAATAAAAAATATGCCCGACTATTTTTTGGGCACTGAGACAAAGGTGCATTTTATCAGCGAGACGGAATTTTTGAAAAATCATAATGAAATTTATCATAGAGGAAGGGTAATAGCAGCAGACACGGACGGCACAAGAGCGCATCTTGAGCTTACAATTCCGTCAAACCCACAGTTTACTGCGCGTGTAATGATTGCTTATCTGTCGGCTCTTATGAAAATGCAAAAGGAAAATATCAACGGCGCCAGAAGCGTGCTCGATATCCCGCTTTCGTATCTCGTAGACGGTATTTACAATTACATATAAACAAAAGGCAGAGAGAATTAAATTTCCCTCTGCCCATCTTTTATCCGAATTTATACGTTTTTATAGAGCGGACCGTAGGTTGCACAAGCTCTGTAATCCTGTCCTTCCTT
>JAZRNI010000061.1:0-4459 GCA_045648105.1 Eubacteriales bacterium
CAACACCGACGCTTGAGAAAATCTCTTCGGCGTGATGATGCTCGTGCTCGTGGCAGCCACAGTCGCAATGCTCTCCGTGCTCGTGATGATGCTCGTGCTCGTGGCAGCCACAGTCGCAATGCTCTCCGTGCTCGTGATGATGCTCGTGCTCGTGGCAGCCACAGTCGCAATGCTCTGCGTGCTCGTGATGATGCTCGTGCTCGTGGCAGCCGCAATCGCAATGCTCTCCGTGCTCGTGATGATGGTGATGATGCTCCTCTTCAAGGCGCGAAAGCTCGTGTGCAAGAGTATTTTTCGTTTCCATTGCCGAAAGAATCGCTGAGCCGTCAAGCATAGCCCACGGCGTAGCTACAATCACCGCATCGGGGTTATGGTCCTTTATAAGCTCTATTGACGCTTCGATTTTTTCTTCGCGCGCAACGTCCGTATGAGAAAGAATTACGGCAGATGCGTTTTCAATCTGATCGTTGAAAAACTCGCCAAAATTTTTCATATAAACCTTGCACTTGATAGCATCCACGACGGTTGTAAAGCAATTTAGGCACACGTCCTCCGAGACGACCTTGCCCGCCGCTTTGATTACGTCGGATAGCTTACCGACGCCCGAGGGCTCGATTATTACTCTGTCGGGAGCGTATTCGGAAATAACCTTGGAAAGTGCTTCTGTAAAATCACCCACAAGTGAGCAGCAAATGCAGCCCGATTTCATCTCGGTTATCTCTATGCCTGCATCCTTAAGAAAAGCGCCGTCAACACCGATTTCGCCAAATTCGTTCTCTATCAGAACGACCTTTTCATTTTTATAAGCCTCTTTTAAAAGCTTTTTTATAAGCGTAGTTTTTCCGGCACCGAGAAAGCCCGAAAAAATATCAATCTTAGTCATAAAGGAACTCCTTATATCTTTATAGCTATATTATATTACTAATTACGTGTATTGTCAAGACAAAGCCGTAAAAAAGGGCGCAATACGCGCCCTGTCAAACGGAATTTTGGCTTAAACCTGCGGCGTCGCTTATTATCTTATGCTCGTCAAAATACACCTCTTTACCGCCTTTGATTATGCTTTTTTCCTGTCCCTTGCCAAGAAGCAAGACGGTATCGCCTGCTTTGGAATATCTAAGTGCTTTTTTTATGGCCTCTTCTCTGTCGCAAACGACGCAGGCGCGGCTTTTATCGGTAAAATGGGAATAGATTTCAAGGCATACCTCATTTGCATCGTCGCCGCAAACGTCGTCACCCGTTATTATTGAATAGTCGAATGCTCGCTCAGCGGTTTTCGCAAGAAGTTTCCTGCGTCCGTACGCCCTGTTGCTGACACTGCCGAAAACGGCGATTTGCCTTGAGGAATACAGCCGTCTTGCAAGATTGCTTACCGCGGTAAAGCTTTCCGGAGTATGGGCGTAGTCAATAACCACGTGCCTGCCGTTAACTGTATACTCCTCAAACCTACCCTCGATTGATACGGTATTCAAGATGCCACAAATCTCATCGACAGTTTTCTTGAGTATAATGCAAGAGCACATAACGGCAAGAGAGGTATTGATGGCGTTATGCTCACCGCGCAAAAGAGTGTGTATTCTAGTGTCGCTTATACGAAAGGACGAGCCGCTGCATTCCTCACAAAAATCCTCGATAATGACGTCGTTATGATGAAAAAATCCGCATCTCAGAACACGCGGTGTTCCCGACGCTATAAACGAGGAGTAGGGATCGTCGCCGTTTACTATTGCTAACGACGAGCCGTATGAGGAAAAAAGCGAGTGCTTTGCGGATATATAATCAGCGCGGCTTTTGTGCTCATATTCGCCCACGTGGTCGTTTCCGAGCGAAGTAAATGCCGTGATAAAGAACGGTATTCCGTAAACGCGGAAATCCTTAAGAGCCTGGCTTGAAACCTCAATTATCGCAGTTCTTACTCCCTTTTGGTAGGCGAAAGCGAGCTCGCGAAAAAGTATTACGGGGCTTGGTGTTGTGTTTTGAGTTTTTATCTGTCCGTCAAAGAGCACTCCAAAGCTGCCGATAAATATATTTTTTACCGAAGAATCATTTAAAATCCTATGAAGCAAAAAAGCCGTGGTGCTCTTGCCCTTAGTCCCGGTTATCCCTATAATTTTCATTTTTCGCTCGGGGTTTCCGACAAGCCTTGCAGACAATACTGCCAAAGCTTTTCTTGCGTTTTTTACATAAATTATAAGAATATCATCCGATTTAATATTTTTGTTTTCCGTTACAGCAACCCTTGCGCCTCGCATTTTTGCATCATCAATAAAAGCAGAGCCGTCAGCTTTGTAGCCGTTAATTGCGACGAAAACGGCGCCGCCGTGTGCAAGGGCTGAGTTCTCGCAAATTTCACTTATTTCTATATTGGCAATCTCGCCCGAAATTTTCTTTTTTATTGGATATAACAGCTCAGAAAGCTTCATTTTTAATTCTCTTTGCTTTGTTAAGTCTCTTTGACACGCGCATATTATGAATTATGCTGTAAGCCTTTTTTAACAATCCGTCGTATGGGTTTTTAAAGGGAGAATAGCTTTTGCCCGCTCTAGCGAGCTTTATGACCCTGTCGTATTCGCTGCAGTCCTCCAGATTTTTAAGAGCTATAGAAAGCGAGGGATAGTGCCAGAACGACTCCGAGAAACAAAAATCCGACTCGTATTTTTCTTTATATATCGCGCTTTTTACGAAATACTCCGCAAGCCTTATTCCCGCTCCTCGCAGATAGTCGCAGCTCCTGCCCTGCCGCGCGTTAAAATCGAGGCAATATGCCGAATCCTTATCGCGGAGAATATCAAAATTTGCAATTCCTTTATACGAGATTTTATTAAGGGTATCAATTAAGGAGAGAGACAGAGCGTCAATAGGTGTTGAGATTATTGATGAATAATTGCCGTAGCCTGTATCCGTTCTTTCAAGCATAAGCACCTTGCCAAGTGCTGCTCTTACGACCCTGCCCTCGTTATTTGAAAGCGTTGTCAAAACGTAGCTTTTAGCGCTATCGCTTATTTTCTGTTGTATTATGATTTTATTTTCGTAGCCTGATGCGTATATCATATCCGCAACCTTCATCGCCTCATTCGGTGAATTGACGAAGTACACCTTTTTCTGTCCGCAAAAGTGAAAGCTGTTGTATTCCGCGCTCCTGGACGGCTTTAAAACCGCGGGATAACTGATATCGATTTTAGGGATTCTTTTTATATCGTTTTTAGTTATACAGTAGCTTTCGGGATAAGGAAGCTTGTGCTTTTTTAACAGAGAGTAAAATTGCGCCTTATCGGTAAGCGAAAAATAGTGCTCCTCATCAGGTACTAAGATATGATAGAGTCCTTCAAGCGCACTGCGTACCGAATAGACAAGCTCAAGATAGCTGTCCGAGCATGGAATAAGAATCAAGCAAGCGCCCGAATGCTTTGCCGCAAATGACAAAAGCTCGGTCAGCGCAATACTGCTATCGCTTATGTCCGAGCATAAATGCGTCGTTATAAATCGCGAGTTTTCCGTTGCGCCGCATCTGTATCTTGTGAATACGTGTGAGTTTACGTTAAAGCTTTCCTTAAATGAGAGCGCAACGCTGTATGCGTTAAGATCGCCACCGAGTAATACCGGAATCAGATTGCGAGGGCAATTCATATTTCTCCTATTCCATTCCCCAAAAATCCCATTGACGAAGCACCTCGTACACCGCTATTGCCACAGAGTTAGAGAGATTAAGGCAACGCAGAGTCGGAAGCATAGGTATTCTTACGCTTTTATCTATATTTTCCGTAACCAGCTCTCGCGGCAATCCTACGCTTTCTCTGCCGAATACAAGATATACGTCATCCTCGTAAATTATATCCGTGTGTCGATTTTTGCCGTGCGCGGAAAAATAGTACATAGCCTTGCCTTGATTTTTACGGCAGAAGTCTTGGTAATCATCGTAATAATGTACCTCGAGCTTGTCCCAATAATCAAGTCCTGCTCTTTTAAGATTTCTGTCGTTTATTTCGAAGCCGCACGGCTTGATTATATGCAGTACCGCGCCCGTAACGGCTGAGGTGCGGGAGATGTTCCCCGTGTTCTGAGGAATCTCGGGCGAATAAAGAACTATATTTATTTTTTTCACGCTTATCTTCCCCGTTTCGCTATTCTTTTATACCAATTTTACTACATTTCAAACACAATTTCAATAAAAACAGAACTAATTTGTAAATATTTTTTAAAAGGTATTTAATTATTTTTATTTATGTGCTAAAATATAATGAATAGTTATATCTCAGTTTGAGAGGAAAGAGGACATATGGCGTTCAAGTTGTTTAAAAGCTACAGCGAAAAGCAAATAAAAAAGCTTACACCAACAGTTGATAAAATTGAAAATCTCTCTGTCGTATTTGAAAAAAAGAGCGACGAGGAATTAAAAGCATATACCGATGTTTTGAAATCAAGGCTGAATAACGGCGAGACTCTTGACGATATTCTCCCC
>JAZRNI010000062.1:0-2179 GCA_045648105.1 Eubacteriales bacterium
TTTCGATGATACGCTCTGCAAGCCACATAATGAGGGACGCACCTGCAACGTAGCACGCGACAATTGCTATCGCGTAAATCCAGAAGAAGGAGTTATCCTCAGCAGTTGCAGCGTTGGTGAGCGCACCGCTGTTCTTAATAAGGAAATAGTAGCCTATCGCAGTAACGATAGCGAGAACAACCGTCGTGATTCTCGTAATGAAATTCATCTTTTCCTTGTCGGTCTTACCAAGCTCACCGAGCTTCGGGAACACGACAGCGAGAAGCTGAATAATAATAGATGCATTAATGTACGGTGATACACCGAGGGCGAAAAGTGTTGCGGTACCGAGCGCTCCACCCGAAAGGGTATTGAGCATCTCGAGTATCGTGCCGTTGAATGCGCCCTTGAAGTTGTTAGCTTCAACAAAAGGAACGGGAATTACCGTACCAATACGATAGAGCAACAAGATGAAGAGAGTAAAAAGAATTTTTCCCCTGATCTCTTTTGTATTCCATGCGTTTTTTAAAGTCTGAAGCATTTATACCACCTCAGTCTTTCCACCTGCTGCCTCTATCTTCTCCTTTGCCTGAGCTGAGAAGACTGCTGCTTTAACGGTAAGCTTTTTGTTGATTTCTCCCTCGCCAAGAACCTTAACGCCATCATAAATAGCATTAAGCATACCAAGGTTCAAGAGAGCCTTACCGTCAACCACATCTCCGTCATTAAACTTATTCAGGGACTGTACGTTGATAATTGCATACTGCTTTCCAAATCTGTAGTTATTAAAACCTCTCTTAGGAAGTTTTCTGTAAAGCGGGAGCTGACCGCCTTCAAATCCGGGTCTTACACCGCCGCCTGAACGAGCGTTCTGACCCTTATGGCCCTTACCGGCCGTTTTTCCGTTGCCGGAACCTGCGCCTCTGCCCTTGCGGAAACCTTCTTTTACAGAGCCTTCCGCGGGTGAAAGTTCATGGAGCTTCATTTTATATCCTCCTTTCAATTCCGATTAAACGGTTTCAACCTTAACAAGGTGTGAAAGTGTTTTGATTTTGCCTGCGAGAGCAGGAGTGTTAGGAAGAACTATAGAGTCACCGGGTCTCTTGAGACCGAGTGTCTTTGCAGTTGCAACCTGAGCGGGCTTACGAGCGATGAGGCTCTTTACGAGTGTAACCTTAACGTTTTCCATTCCTGTTACCCCCTTAACCCTTAACATCTTCTACGCTGATGCCACGAAGAGCGGCGATTTCCTCAGCCGTTCTCAAAGCACGCAAACCTTCAAAGGTAGCCTTAACTACGTTTGTGGGGTTTGTGGAACGAAGGCACTTAGCGCGGATGTTCTTTATTCCCGCAAGGGCGAGAATTGTACGAACCGTACCGCCTGCGATAATACCGGTACCGGGAGCAGCGGGCTTAAGAAGCACCTTACCTGCGCCGTACTCACCGATAATATCGTGAGGAATGGTAGATCCTGTGATTGATACTTTGATCATATTTTTCTTTGCGTCCTCAATTCCCTTGCGGATAGCGTCGGGAACCTCGGCAGCTTTACCAAGGCCGTAGCCTACATGTCCATTTCCGTCGCCAACTACCATAATAGCTGCGAAACGAGCGATACGACCGCCCTTTACGGTTTTGGAGACACGGTTTAAAACAACAAGCTGCTCTTGAAGATCAAGCTCGCTTGGATTAAATGATTTTGCCATTTTTTTCTCCTTAAATTAAATGTTTCTTTTGGAAACAGTGTATAAACCAGAGATTAGAACTTGAGGCCTGCTTCTCTAGCGCCCTCAGCAAGCTCTGATACACGTCCGTGATAAATGTAGCCACCGCGGTCAAATACTACTGTGGAAATACCCTTTTCGAGTGCTCTCTTTGCAACAGTCTCGCCGACCTTGCGAGCTGCCTCCTTGTTGGAGCCGATACCGTCAAAGCTCTTCTCGTAGGTGTTAGCGCTTACGAGTGTTACACCCTTCTCATCATCGATGATCTGAGCAGAGATGTGTGCGTTGGAGCGATATACTGCCAGACGCGGTCTTTCAGCTGTGCCTGAAATCTTGCCGCGTACTCTTTTATGTCTTTTAAGACGCTGAAGATTACTGTCTGTTCTCTTAACCATTTTCTGTAAATCTCCTTTCCATTACTTACCGGTTTTTCCGGCCTTGCGGCGTATTCTTTCACCGGAGTACTTAACACCCTT